>DASRRA010000401.1:0-7679 GCA_035696085.1 Bacteroidia bacterium
TTTAATTAAACCCTTTGTCATTAACGAAGCTGAGTCAACAGTAATGTTACAAGGCAGTTGATAATCACGCGTATTTGAATTATTACTCAATACCGCATTTACATCATCCATACTTTCATTGGATTGTTGATCCACATTAGATTGATCTGCTGCATTATTTGTATTGGTTGCTGTTTCTTGTTGCGTGGTATCGGGATCGGGTGTTACATCATCCTCCTTTTTTTTACAACCGGTAACAACAAAAGCAGCAAACGCAACTGCCACGACACTTCTTATCAAAAAATTTTTAGTCTTCATGTTTTTTATTTTTAAGTTAATTTTTCATGGGGACTTCCCCTTGGTAAAAGGAAAAGTTGAATCAGAAGTTTGCAATTCTTTTGCTAAAATGGTAATGAGGGTCATATGCCCTAATTGCAGGCTTCATTGCCGGGATGGAAATTTTTACTGCAATTTTTACCAGCTTATTTATGGGGCGAAATGAACCCAATAAGCGACAGGTTATCCTTACTAATTTTAAAACTAAAACTTAGTAATTGAGTGGCTTAATACGCACATTATTTTCACTGTCTGTAATTAACGTATCCATGCGTCTGATTTGTGTGCTGTGTTGTTTCGCTCTCATCACCCATGCAATGGCTGTTCTTCTGTAAGATGGAGACATCGCTTGAAAATTAGTCCAGGCCTTTTTATTTGCTTTAAATTTTGTTTCGAAGGCCTTATCAAGTTCAGCTGGTACCCTTTCATAGGAATAAATGGCTGACTTATCATCTTTCCGATGTTGAAATGCAGCTAAGCCTTCGGGTTGCATCAATCCTTTCTTCACCAGCTCATCCATTTTCTTAATATTGATTGCACTCCAAATGCTGTTCTTTTTGCGAGGTGTAAAGCGTATAGTATATGCCTCTTCATCAATAGATTTCCGTATCCCGTCAATCCAACCATAACAAAGCGCCTCATCCACGGATTGTGGCCAGGTCATACTCTTTTTGCCGCTGGTTACTTTATAAAATCCGACTAGTAATTCTGTTTCCTTTTTGTGGTTTTTCTTCAACCAGGTGCGAAACTGTAGGTGCGTAGAAAAGAAAAGTGGTTTCATCATATAATATGTCGCATTGTTACTGATATGCCGTTATATTCTATTCTGTAATAATTTATAAGTAGTGTTAAAACTACAAAGAATTATGCTGATTCCAATGATCAAAACCTAAACTTAAGTTATAGGTTTTTCAATCGCTTTAAAAGTAACTAACTATAGCTTATTTCATTTTATGAGTTGTTGCTTTCATTTTACTTTTAATTTTTTCTGTCATTTTTAAACAACTCATCCTTTCTTTAATCTCTTTCTTTATCACTTTAAAGATAGCTAAAAGAGTTATCAGTTATGGTCTTATCCGGAAATTGTCTTCACAGAAAAAATAAAATTATTTTTTCAAAATTGCAACTTACCTACTAGAAAGGTAGGATTTATTGGGTTCCTAGACATTCTATAATTTTCATTGTTGTGCTTTATGCATTCTTCCTATTTTTTTTATAAACACGGTTTACACACGAAACCTAATTCCATTTAAAATTTGATTAGACAAGCTAGCGATCGACCATTAAGTTTGACTCTACATTAAAACAGTTATAATCTATTAATAATTAAGAATTTACATTACACCATTCTCAAGCTCTATTATGTTAAAAAATTAAACCATTAAAACCATTTACAATGAAAAAAATTACAATGATCCTAACATTGCTAATTAGTTCTACAGCATTCGCTCAAACGCAACGTACCGTGTTAGTAGAAGAATTCACGCAAGCTTCATGCGGCCCATGTGCTCAAGCCAATCCATCATTTAATAAAACGCTGGATGCGAATATTTCCAAAGCAGTATCCATTAAATATCAAACAAGCTGGCCGGGCACCGATCCTATGAATGCACAGGCCAAAGATGATGTTGCAAAAAGAGTAACTTACTATAAAGTAAGTGGTGTACCGGATGCATCTATGGACGGAGCATCAACCGTTTCACCAAGTCAAATTACGACAACGGCCATCACCAAAGAATATGGAGTGGCCTCTTCCTTTACATTAGGTGTTACACAGCAACTCAATTCTGCACAAGATTCCATCGCAATTGAAATTTCGATTGGCGCTGCGAAAGATTTTACAACAGCAGGTCCCTTTTATTTGCGTGTTGCATTGGTAGAGAAAACAATCATTTTCGCAAAAGCACCCGGATCCAACGGAGAAAAGGAATTTTACAATGTGATGCGAAAAATGTATCCGAACCCCACAGGAACCTCTTTGGCAGTAACCTGGAAAAATGGTGAAAGCAAAAAGGTAAACTTTAAGGTAGCTGTTCCTTCTTATATCTATAAAAAAGATCAACTCGCTGTTGTTGCCTTTTTGCAAACTGATAATGATAAAGTCGTGCAACAAGCTGCCAAAAGCGGAAGTACTATTACCGGAATTGACGATGCACCGGAGCAAGCAGCAAATGCAAATGTTTTTGTATTCCCCAATCCAATGACAGATGCTGCGACCGTTGGTATCCAGGTTTTGGAAAGCAATATGGTAAGCTTGCAGGTTGTAAACGCACTGGGTCAAATTGTTATTCAAAATAATCTGGGGCAACTCAATGCCGGAGAGCAATGGGTTGACTTAAATACTTCTTCTCTAAAACCAGGCTTATACTTTTTGAATGTATATGTTGGTGAACAATTGATCACAAAAAAAATAGCGATTAACGATTAATTGAACGTTGCAAGAAAATGAATGCTGCGCCAGTCGCAGCAATCATTTTCATGTAAACTCTTTGGAAAATATTTTATGAAAAAGATAAGCATCACATTTCTGCTCGTTTGTACGGTTACAATAGTTGCTTTGGCGCAAAATAGCATACCGCATACAGATGTGAAAACAATAGATAGTAAAACAATCAATACCTCTACCTTTTCCAATGCAGGAAAACCAATGATTATTAGCTTTTGGGCAACCTGGTGCAAACCCTGCAAAAAAGAATTGGATGCGATTGCTGAAGAATACGAAGCCTGGGTAAAAGAAACCGGCGTTAAACTAATTGCGGTATCCATTGATGACGCAAGAGGTTTTGCAAAAGTAGGCCCTGAGGTAAAATCGAAAGGATGGAACTATGAAGTATACATTGACGAAAATCAGGATTTCAAACGTGCCATGAGTGTAAACAGTGTGCCCTATATATTTGTCATTGATGGAAACGGAAACATTGTGTGGCAACACAACTCCTATGCAGAAGGCGATGAAACGGCTTTATACGAAGTTGTAAAGAAAGTAGCAAAGGGAGAAAAAATAACAACTAATTAAAAATTCATGAAAACAAACATCCTTATCACGGCGGTGTTAATCGGCGCTGCTTCATTTGTGAAAGCGCAAGACATCATTGATTCGTACTTAAAAAGTAGTCCAGTCTATACCACTATCGGATCAAGCACCAATAAAGTCGCTGCACCCCGGGATTTAGATTTTAAACCGGGCACCGATGAACTGTGGGTATTAAACAATGGAACGAGCTCTGTTCCCGGTAGTGCAACCGTTACCTTCTACAATGCGGGTAAATCAAATCAAGCATCGCGATGGAGAAGAGATTCCAACAGTGGTCACTTTTTAAGAATGGGAAGTGCCATTGCCTTTGGTGAAAACGGTTTGTGGGCTAACAGCAATGAATCTGATAACGGAGGTGATAATTTTATGGGACCCGCTTTGTGGCCTTCCGACTGTACCATTTATGCAAAAGTGCACCAAAATGATAACATGTTGGGAAGTCATTGCGACATGCTGCATCAAAGTCCCTGGGCCATGGGAATTGCACACGAAAGCGGAAATATTTTTTGGATCTTTGATGGTAACAAACCCTCTTCCACGTTGGCGAATACCATTTGCAAATATGATTTTGCAAAACCACATGAATATGGTGGTGATGACCACTCCGATGGATTGATCTGGAGATATACGGATGTTAAAGTGATGCGCGTAGCTAATGTTCCGAGTCACATGATCATTGATAAGAAAACGGGAATGCTGTACATAGCCGATACGGGTAACAAACGCATTTTAAAACTCGATACGAAATCCGGAACAATCGGTACAACCATATCTCAAAGCAGTGAAAAAATTGCAGGCTACAAAAAAGTAACCGGAGCAACAGTAACCACATTTGCTTCCGAAGGACTTGTACAACCGTGTGGTATTGATTTTTATGAAGGTCGTTTGATTGTCACCGATCACTCCACCGGCGAAATTATTATTTATGATGCCAACACATCTGCTGAATTGGGTAGAATTAAAACAGGATCGAAAGGCATCATGGGTGTAAAAGTTGGGCCTGATGGAAAAATCTGGTATGTTGACAATGCTGCAAACAAAGTGATACGCCTTGACCCAGGCATACCAACAGGCATCCAGAAAATTGCTTCGAGCGATGCTATGCATTTATACCCGAATCCATCCAGCGGTGATTTTTCTTTGCAATGCACACTGAACACTCACGCTCCTGTAACCATCCACATAACCGACAATGCGGGGCGGGTAATCGAGGCCATTCAAAAAGAAGGGCAAGCGGGAGACAACCTGTTTGAATTTAGCGGTCATAACTATGCTCCCGGTGTTTATTTGATTTCGCTAAGCAATGGTACTGAAAGTTATTTTAAGAAATTAATAATCCTGTAAGAATGAAAGCTTTACTACTATCTACTACCTTATTGTTTAGTTCATTGATATCAGTTGCTCAACACTATAAAATTACTCCCTCCCGTGAGGTAACGGTAGTACCTGAATTCAATGAGTTGAGCATTACAGATATCTGGCAGAATAATACGTCCACTGATACGATACATTTAAAATGGAAATTGATTTCGAACAAATTATTTCCAGGATGGGATTTTGCCTTGTGTGATTATACAACCTGTTATGCAGGCTTACCGGATGAAGGTACTATGACGCCTGTCCCTCCTGGCGAAAGAGGTTTTTTGGGTTTAAATGTGAATCCATATGCCATTGAGGGAACAGGTATCGTAAAAATTTTCGTTTACGAAGAAGGATTTATGGACAAGGGCGATACACTTACCTGGTATGTGAATGCATCACCAACCGGCATCACGAAAATTAAGCAATCGGTGAATATATCGATGTATCCTAACCCTGCAAGCGAAACAGTAACTGTTCAAGTGGATACAGCTGATCTTTCGGAAGCGTACTTGGAAATAACCGATCTGATTGGAAAAGTAATGATACGCAAACCAATTGTCGGCACGAGCACTGAGCTGAATATTGCTGATTTAGCAAATGGATATTACCTTATCCAGTACCAATCGGGACATGAAATTACCGGGATGAAAAAACTATGCGTTGCGAGGTAAGCTCTGTTTTAATCAATTATTAATTTGTTTAGTACCATGTCAAAAAAGCAACACTATTTTTTGGTTGTTCTACTTTCTTTTTCTGCTACAGTCGCACGTTGCGCTGTTATAGAGCGGTCACTTTACATCAACAGAGGGCAATTGGAAACCGTTAATCAGACTCAACTGCCTTATATTGCATTTAACAGTGACCGCTTTTTTAACGCAATGAATTCGGTGATTCATTTAAACACAACGGATCAACTGATCCTCAAGGTGATTAATAATGATACCATTGTTCATGGTTTTGAAATACAGCGAACAACGATGCCAGTGGTCATAGCCCCTGCTGATTCTATCATCGATACCTTGCAGTTTAACGCAGAAGGTGTGTTCATTTATTTTGATTCTTATCAGTATCCTAAGTTTCGTTACCTGGGCGAAGCGGGAATGATTTGCGTGGACAATTCAATTACTGCAAAGAAATTTTACTGGAACTTAAAAGAACATCAAAACAATTATAATGAATTATTGAATCTTAACAAAGGTGTATCCTGGTCGGATTACAGTCCGGATTACTTCACGATTAACAGTTTCAGTTTTCCATATACCCTGGATGATACTTCAGCCGTAGTGCATGTGAATGTTGGTGATACCGTCCATATTGCGATTGCCAATACGGGGCAGTCAGCACATTCCATACATTTCCACGGCTTTCACTGCAAAATTTTATATTCCACCCATCCGCAACAAATAGGTTGGATAAAAGACACATTTCCCATCAACAGCATGGAAACAATGCAGTTGGAATTAATACCGGACAAATCCGGACATTACAGTGTACATGATCATAATTTAACAGCAATAACCGGTGGTGGTCTACACCCGAAGGGGATGCTCATCTTAATGGCAATTGATTAATGAAAATAAAACTACTAACTATAGTATTTCTGTTAGAATGTTTTATTTCTAACGCACAAACCAACAGGGAATATTCCGTGGTGATGAGAAGCAATGTAGGGAAAGCAGTCATGTGGGACAATGTATCCATGCGCATTTTTGGGTTTGCTCCTAACCTCTCCGCACAACCTCAATTACCTGGTGTAACACTTTATGCAGAAGAAGGTGATTCTGTTTTTATTAACGCAGCTGCTATTTCCCAGGGTGATGAACATACCGTGCATTTGCACGGGTTAGATGTGGACACACGAAATGATGGCGACCCCATGACCTCCCACCCTATCGGGCATTTGCAAACAAGAACCTATAAATTTTATGCAGCACATGCCGGAACCTATACTTACCACTGTCACGTAGATGATGTGGTGCATGTGCAAATGGGTATGTATGGCCTTCTGATTATAAAGGCTAAAGGAGGCTTAAAAACGGCCTGGACAAATGGGCCCGATTATGATAAAGAATTTTCTTGGTTAAGTTCTGAAATAGATAGATCCTGGCATGATACCATTCCCAAAATGATTGGAGATACGTTAAGGGTTCCTAAATACAAACCCGGTTATTTTTTAATCAATGGTAAATCTGAACAGCAAATTGAAAGCGATGATTCCACAAAAATAGATGGCGTTCCGAATGATAAGTTGTATATACGACTGGCCAACATCGGTTATTATTATCATCGTTTTATTTTTCCTCCTGAATTGCATGCGGTGCTAATTGATTCCGATGGACGCCCGCTTCCAACATTCATTAAAACAGATACGGTGATTGTCATGCCGGGAGAACGTTATGGTGTAATGCTTAATCCAACTGCCCTATTTTCAGGCACCATCGCTGTTGAATACGCAAACATGAATACGCATGTAATTGCCAACACACAACATGTGCCTGTGCTGATTCATGAGCCATTGACTATTGAAGAAAATGAAGCGCCTGAAAATAGTGTAACACTATATCCGAATCCGGCAACGAATGAATTGTTTATTATTTCTACCAGCACTACTATCCAGGACGTTGAATTGGAATTGATCAATTCTTTGGGCCAACAAGTACGAAAAATGAAGGTGATATTAGATATGTCTCCAACCTTACTCAAAACAGATGACCTTCCTGGCGGTGTTTACCAGGTAAAAATGAATTGCAGCCATGCATGTATTTATAAAAAACTAGTAATTACAAAATAATAAATCAAATCAAAAATAAGTTATGAAAAGAATAATTACCTCCATTCTAGTTGTTGTCAGCTCTACCACTTTTGCATTCGGTCAAAGTATACACATTTTAAATAATAATAAAGACGTCACCAACACAACAATTACGATTCCTATTACAAAGGGAGATCAAGCTGTTGCAGAATTATC
>DASRRA010000402.1:0-9806 GCA_035696085.1 Bacteroidia bacterium
AAATTATTGACTACATCACCACCTCCGGCACGCTTGGCGACCCGGTTACGTTTCCACTTACAGACAAAGATCTGGAGCGGCTGGCTTACAATGAATATATTTCATTTGTTTGTGCCAATGCAACAGCAGATGATATTTTTCAATTGATGACAACGCTCGATCGTCGCTTTATGGCGGGATTGGCTTATTTTCTGGGTATACGAAAATTGGGTGCAGGCGTGGTAAGAGTGGGAGCAGGTATACCTGAATTGCAATGGGATACCATCAATCGCATTCACCCAACTGCATTTGTAACCGTTCCATCCTTTCTTCTTAAATTAATTGAATATGCAGAAGCCAATGGTATCGATTATAAAAACACCAGTATTAAAAAAGCAATCTGCATAGGAGAGGCGTTGCGTAATGAAGATTTTTCGCTCACAACCCTGGGACAGAAAATAAAAAATAAATGGAATATTGAATTGTATTCTACGTATGCTTCCACAGAAATGAGTACAGCCTTTACAGAGTGTAAGGAAGGAAAAGGAGGACATCACCATCCCGAACTGGTGATTGTAGAGTTTCTGGATGAAAATAACCAACCCGTAAAAGCGGGAGAAGCAGGCGAAGTGACCATTACCACGCTTGGTGTAGAAGGCATGCCGCTGCTGCGTTTTAAAACCGGCGATCTGTGTCATCACAACACCGAACCCTGTGCTTGTGGCAGAACAACTATACGACTCGGACCAATTGTAGGCCGTAGAAAACAAATGATTAAATATAAAGGCACTACACTTTATCCTCCGGCATTGTATGATATCTTAAATAACATTGAAGGTGTGAATAATTATATTGTTGAGGTGTATACCAATGAAATAGGTACCGACGATATTCTGATCCGTGTAGGGTGTGATACAGTTGCGGAGCATTTTGAAAAGGATATCAAAGATCATTTCAGAGCAAAACTTCGCGTTGCGCCACAGGTAAAATTTGAATCACCGGAAGTGATTGATAAATTGCAATTTCCGGAGCTGAGCAGGAAACCGGTTTTGTTTTTTGATAAGCGATGAAGCAATTACTTCACGCGTTAAGAAAGAAGAATGACCATTCATGTACACTGAATGAGCTTGTCTTTGATACCGGGTATACAAAGATGCGATACATCGATTTTTTTATTTATTACTTTAGGAGAGGTGGCTATTCTAATTTGATGTGCCGTATATACAATTGCGGGTTCGTAAGATCTGTCATTTCTGTTTTATTCCAGACTTTAATTCTTTGAACAAAGCCATGAGTTTATCTTTCATCTCCTGCTCAGTGGGAGGCGAACCGCCAATAAGTTCCTGTTTCACGTAAACTTCTCTGTTCTCCTTCAAATCATATATTATCGTAATGAACACATATTCATTGCGCTTTCCTTTCGAACAAACAAAACCAGTTTTTAACAGGTGGGTACCATAGCGATTTATTATATCATTGATCCCATTGACACAAAATACAGGAACGAATGATTTTTCATTGTCACTCCCATCCATACGTTCATATAGCCAATCGTTAACAACCGAAAAATCATTTAATTTGTTAACTTCATTCGCATTAATAGCAACAGGATCCAGCACGTCAATTTTAAATTCATTACTCTTTGCGCTTTGTATAATAGCTCTCGTCAATTTTTGTTGCTGCTCATCGGCCACAAAATAATCTGTTTCTTCCCCATCTTTAAATATAAGGTAAAATGGAGCGACGGACATTACCTGGCTTATCTTATCGAATTCCTTGATGTATTTGGTGAGCCTTTTCACTTTATAGCTTTTTGGTGTGTATGGAAAAATGATCTCCTTTCCAACGGTTTTTGGAAATTTTTTTACAAATTCAGGATCCTTTAGGAATAGGTCTTTGAAGACTAGTTTGTAGTAAGACGTTGTATCCTTAATTGGGTTTACATTAACAATCTTTTCAGCGATATTTCCAAAGCCGTCAAGTTCGCAATTTGTATAAGTCATTATGCTAAACAGACTATCAGAGAGAATAGTTAGTACTTCGTCATTAGGAAATTTTTTATGTTGACGATACGTATAATTCAACGCCATAACGTTCCATTCGTTATCAGGCATTTTATTAATCAGATAATAAAGTTGCTGGGGATGACTTTCTACCTCCAGATAATGAGTTGGTCCATCCAGATATGAATCCCGGTTGTATCTTAAATAACCTGCTCTATACAGTGAAATACCATATAAACATTTTGAAATGGTTTGTGCCAAAAACAAATTTTCAGGATATTTTTGTAAGAGGAGGTAGGCTGAATATAACGCTGCTCCATAGTTACGGTTCTTTAATTGTAAACGACATGTTTCAAATCTGGCAAGATCCCTTATATACAAGAAACGTTGTTCTCCAAGAATATTTTTTATTCTGCCTTCTGAACTTTTATCTTTAATATAATTCTCAATGGCCAATCTTCGTTTAGTGCAATTGGGATGCGTATGTAATGTATCATCTTCATTCGTATTATCTTTTATTGGAGCAACATCTTTTAAAAAATAGGAGTCAGGAATTTTGAAATTTTCGCTTTCTAAAAAACCGTTTTTAAATTCTTTTAACTCAAAGGGTAAATGATAGTATTGTAAAACCGAGAAAAAATCTTTTGCATTTTGAAGATCGTATTTGGTTTTTTCTAACAATTTGTAACCTTCCAAATCAGCCTCACTTTCTTGCTCCTTTGAGAATTGACACATTTCTTTTGCAAGAGCCTTATCCGTTTTTCCCTCCTGACTTTCTTCCAGCTTCTCGTTGTGAATGTATCTTGTTATTACATGCTGCTTAACATAGTGCATGATTTCATGTGATAACACTTCGGCGATCTGCGCTTCACTTTGTGTCATAGAAATTAAACCAATGTCTACAAACAAATAGCCCTTATCATAGCAATAGGCGTTTACTACAGAAGATTTCAACGCAAAAACATTTATTTTTTTCCGAAGCTCCGGTTGATCCGCTAGTAAAATATCAACGATCTCATTAATATATCTTGTTATTTCATCGTTAATGAGTGTATTACCACTTTTAACTTTTCGTTCGATGGCGTATTCAGTCAAAAACACATAGTCAGATTTTAATTTCTTATCGGCATCTTCTTTTGCAATACCGTTTATATCCTGGTTGACGATATCGCTTATCTTTTTGGAAAAAACTTCCGGAAGTACACCACTTGAATTTAGCGGTACATAATTTAAGTCAAGGTCTTGCTGCGCAAATAAATGTCCTAGTTGAAGTAAGAACAATGGAACTAAAAACAGTCGTTTCATTATAAGAAAATACGTATAAAACTACAAAAAGTTTCTCTGTTGTTCAAATCCTTCCAATGGTAAATAAAACAAATGTAAATTTTGGTTATATTTAGCCAAACAAACACTAACTAACATATGAAAAAGAAATTATTGAGCATTGTCTTCACACTGTTTGCAGGCCTGATTCTAGCGCAAACCCCAGAAAAAAGTGTAAGCTTTCCGGAACCAGACGGCTGGACAAAACTAATCCAGTTACGAAATAACAACACCGGCCTTCTTGAGGTGACCAAAAAAGAAGGTTTAAATTTTACACTTTACAACCCGCAACATAAAGTCATTACGTCTGGAAAATTGAACTTGGTAAAAACATCTGAAAATTTCCGCTATGCACAAGTTGAAGGAGTATACGACATCAGCGGAGATTTTTGTGTGTTTGTTGTAGGAACAGACCCGGACAACAAAAAAGTAGCTGTGTTCTTTAGAATTATTATTGACGGAAACACCGGTAAATTAAAAAGTGAAGAGGTTATTGATAAGCTGCCAGAGATGACAATGGGTGCGGCATATGGGATGCTGTTTGGAGATACTGACGTTCCCACTTTTTATGTTGAGAAAGATCCTCTGAGCGATTATTACGCCGTGGTTAAATACAGCACGCTTGAAGCAGAAACGAAAGACCGGATTGAAATTTTTCATTACGGACCTGATCATAAAATAATTAACAAAGCAAAGTATAATACACCAACCGATAAATACAAATTCACTAAATATCTAGCGTGCTATGTTCATGGAGCAGATTATGTTTTAGTTGGAACGAGCGCCTTTAATACAAAAAAATCCGGTGGTGAGGATATCAGATATTATGTGGCTCAATTGAGCAAAGGGAAAACAACCTTTGTACAAAAGGAGTTGAAATATGATGGATATGACAAATCTTCGAGAGCCTATTTTATATACAATAAACCAAAAGATATGGTTAATATGCTTTTGATCATTAACAATACCCAAATAAATCAAAACATTAATCCAACTTCTTTAGCACTTGATAAGCCTTATAATACAGACTTTACCACAGTGAACAATTTCTATAAAACAAAAATGGGTAACAAAAAGGATTTCGCCCCAATGATAGAAGGATCGTTTATTGATAAAAACGGTAACATAAGTTTCCTTTACCAGCAAGTTACAAAATATACGAAAAGCACAGGTATTGGTATGCCAGCTGTAGTAGAAAAATGTTTATTTGGCGACGCTGCAATTATTACCATGTCTCCTGAAGGCAAGGAAGTTTCGTCTACTGCGTTTCCCTTAAATATTATAAGAATAGGAGATCATGATCCGATGTGCTATAACAGTGCGCGTAAAGGCAGAAAAGTAAATGGTGGCTTTACACCGGTTGCCGATGATGATTGGTACCGTAGTATTGATTTTATCAGTACGGAAAATGGATGCTATTTATTCTTCAATAATAGGTTAGATAATATGGAGAAACCGGAAGATAAAGATGCCGGTGTAATTGGAGGTATTTCAGGAACAACGGGTGTAAAATACACTTACAAAAACGGAAAAATAACCAAAGATTATTTGTTTGGTAAACCTGCAAACAAAAAGGAAGCGAGTTTCATTAACCCGGGAGCGTCCGACTACAATGAAACAACTAAAACATATACAACACTGGTCGTTTCACCAAAAGAGAAAACGGCTCATGTAGTTTGGATGAAATTAGAATAGTTCATAAAATAATAAAAGCCCTACTTTTGTAGGGCTTTTTTATAATAGTTAAATAAAAATTTACGCCGATGCTTTCTGCATTCTTATAATCGTTGCCAACGCCTTTACCGCCCGCTCATGTTTTTTTACAAATGGATTTTCCAGATCCCACACATAGCCGGCAAGCACCGAACAGATTTGTCGTTTAATTCCAGGATCCTGGTTTTTGGAGAAGAAAATTTCATGTAAGTCTCCGTTGTACCAGCTGGCTACATAGGTCCTAAACGTATTGATCCCTTGCATCATATGGTCTACATATTCTTTTTGGAAATCTACGGTTTCTCCTTTTAATTTTCTGCTCACCAATTTCGCTGCTGTAGAACCGGATTCCATCGCAAAGGTTACGCCCGATGAAAACACTGGATCTAAAAATTCGGTTGCATTTCCAACTGTTACGAAACCATGTCCGAAAAATTTGGTGGATGTGATGGCGTATCCTTCAATGGTACGTGGTGAAAGAATCATCTCCTGATCTTTAAATCTATCTTTTAAAAAATCGCAATCCTGAACGATGGCTTTCATACGCTCCACAGGATCTTCCGGGTAGTCTTTAAAAAATTCAGGATCGCCCACAAAACCAACAGATGTAACACCGTTGGAAAAAGGGATGATCCAGATCCATATTTGCTGACGGTGCACAACAACTGTGATGCGGTTTCCCTCCACACCTTCCGGTCGGTTCGGATCTTTAAAATGGGTGAAATGCGTTTTGCGAGGATCAAAGCTGGATTGTTTGTTTAATCCCAACAACGTTGGGATCACGCGGCCATAACCACTGGCATCAATAATATAACGGGCTTCTATCTGTGTTTTTTTTCCATTAACATCTTCCACTGTTGTAATGGAGCTTTCATCTTCATTGAATTGTATGGATGTAACACCGGATTCAAAATCGACAGGTATATTTTTTTTAGCAACTCCTGTTGCCAGTAACTGATCAAATTGTGCGCGGGGTACTTGCCAGGTCCAGTTCCAGCCTTTTGTAAATTGATCAGAGAAGTTGAAATCACAAACTTTATCATTCATCACGAATTTAGCCCCGAATTTTTCCTGGAAGTTTCCTTTTTTTACTTCTTCCAGTAATCCTGTCTCCTCTAAATGATCCATCACTCTTGGGAGTAAGCTTTCACCGATAACGAAACGTGGAAATTTTGTTTTTTCAACCACTCTTACACGCAATCCGTTTTTATGAACGATGGATGCTGCAATACATCCTGCAGGTCCGGCACCAATTACCAATACGTCTGTTTTCTCAATACTCATACACGCTTAACTTTAAACATAGCGCAGCAAAGGTATGAAATATTTGAGCAGGAATATGGCCGAAAAACGCTTATTTTTAAAACAATGCAGACTAAAAGGTCAGAAAAAAACGTGCTTTGATTCCCCAATTATCTCGTTTGGAAACCGGGCTGAAATGTGTACCACGCCAGATATATTCGATGCGAAGTACTTTGAAAATATTTTCGATGCCAACACTGTATTCTAAGTAGGGTTTACTGACGGCACTCATGCCCTCGGGAAGATTCATTTCTAATTGATTTCTCATGCTTAGTTTTCCCATTACACCCCGTGCTGAAATAACTTCACGCAACTTTGCTTTTTTCACATAAGGAATTTTATTAAAAAAGAATCCATCAAAATGGTGATCAAGATGTAAGCTAACATATTCATCACTGGCAAATTCAAAATAACGCATAACGTTAAACCCTTCTACATCATATGCCAATGTTTGATTGGCGGGATGGATTTCGGTTAAAGGAAATGGAATGGTGCCGAATATTTTCCCTCCTTCCAGGTTGTAGTATATATAGCCAACCGGATTTATATGAAATTTTCCAACGATATTCGTTTTCACACGTTGATAGGAATAGTCGGCGCCTAATAAATTTTTGAATCCAAATGCGATATCCGTGATCAAAACAGGGTATCTTGTTCCAAGGGAAATTCGTTTAAATTCATTGATGTAAAAATTTTCTTCAAATGAAAAACGACTGTTAATTTGTAGTTCGGAAATGGTGATATCGTGGACACTTAAAACATTTTCATTTACGATTTTTTCGAACCTAATATCACCAAGCGGACGAATTTGTTTGTTTAAAACACTTAGTTTACTTACCACACCCTTTGTCCATTCTTTCTCCATGTAGACAATTGCTTCGCTGACAAATGTGAGTTTTATTTTGCGGTTGATCTTTGAAAATGTAGTGACCACATTGTCAAACGAAATATGACTGGGGCTGGTGCCGATCTGTTCCAGGTCGTATTTGTATGATCCCCCGAGTAATAATCTATCCGTTTTTTTATTTAATACATACAATATTCCGCCTTTGTATTTAATTTCCTGATCGCGAAGACCGTAAGCAACGTATCCCTGCAATTGCAGCTTTTCGCTAAAGTACTTATTGGTTATCAGTCCAAATTTGAAACGGTGATCTTCAATCGGATTGATGCTATAGAAGGTGTTCAGGTGATGCAAACTTACTTTACCAAGTTCCATATATCCTGAAATGACGATTGTACCAACCCGTTTCGCCTTTTGAATGAATGGCACTTGATTGATTGTATCTGCGATCGCATAATTGTATTTTTCTTTTTTTCGTAATGGCTGATGCCGCGAACGTTTCCAAAAATCCTCTGATGTTATTTCTTTGCCATAAGTTTTGTTTTCTTTTACTGCTTTGTAATCTTTCAGAATAATATCCGGTTTATTTAGGATAATGTCTTTGTAAGAAGTCAAGCGGTGAATGGTAAGGTCTTCTTTTTTTTGCCATTTCAAAACGCTGAGCGTCACCCAGGTTTCCTGCCTGTTGATGACCCAGACTTTATCGGTTTGTGTATATTCTTGTTGTATTGTAAATGTTTTAATATAGTTCAGGTTGATATTTTCAGAAACATGCATAATTATTTTTTTTATCGCCCATGTTTTAAGATCTACCAGAAAATAGCCAGTGAATGTAAAATCCTCCTTCCATTTCGGGCTAAATGAAATTTTATAATATCCTTTTTTTTCAAAATTAAATCCACCATCCAGGTGATATTTATAAAACAGCTGGCTATTGTCAATGAGTGGAGAAACAAAACTCTTGTCTACAATCTGAAAATAATCTTCATAAATGTTTACGTTGTCAATAAATTTATCGGTCATCGTCGTCAGGTTTTCATAATTCTCCCCGGTACTTTTTCTTGCAATTAAAACCTCATCATTGATGGAGGAGCTGTCATCCACGTATTTTTTAAAAATGCTTTCTGACATATAAATGGGAAGCAAGGCTTGCCCATTGGCGGTATCTGTATAGTTGAAAAGATAGTTATATTCTTTAAACGGTTTCAACTCCTTGATTTTTGCAGAGTATTTACCAAAGTATATCTGAAATTTATCATAACGCTCCCATGCATAACTCTTTAATAGCTTATTATTATGTGAGTTTTTATGTGCAAGTACACTGTCGATGATCGTTGTAACTGTTTCTTTTGTATTCGTTACGACTATTTCTTTGAGGCTGTAATTTATTTTCTCTAACGTAATGTCTAAACGTTGTTCTTTGTTTCTTTGAATAAAAACTGTTTTTTTTATGTAACCTGTGAGAGCGAAAATTAAAGAGTCGCAAGGTGTTTTGGATTGAACCGCATAGGCGCCAGATTTATTGGAGGAGCCTATGCTGTTTGTTCCTTTGAAGGAAATGCTTACAAACGGAATATTTTTTTTGGAAACCTGATCGGTCACCGTACCATACACTTTAGTCAATTGCGCATAGCCTTGCTGTATCGCAAAGAGTATAAAAATGCTGGTTACAAGTAGTCGATAAATTCTCATTCCAATGGATGATTGGGATGAACGCGTCAGGCAGTTTTTATACCAATGTCAGGTTTTTCAAAGTAGCTTGTATACGGGCTTTTTCATTTATAAGCATAGTCACTCAGATACTCAAAGGCAGGCATTAGTTTCCCATCCTTGCAAATCGTTGCCCTTTCGATGATTTTATCTTGGTCTCCGCTAGTGATGTTTGGTAATACACGTTCCATCAAATCTTTCCCAAAATCATCGCTGGCGTCGCGTGGTAATTCACAAGGCAGGTTATCAACGGCCATTACGCAAACCGTATCTTTATTAAAAGGTAAATCTTCTTTTTGCGTTACGGTATTGAATCCATAAAAAGGAGCCGGAATACTGCTGGAGCGTATGGTGGTTGGTACGGAGCCATCCACATCACAGGTAATGTCGGCAATGACACTCACCTTAAAATCTTTGGCTGCTACATCCGATAACTCAAACATGCGTGGGGCACGCGGATCCCAAAAATGCGCAACAATATAAATATCGGCCATTTTTGTGTATGGTGAAAAGGTAGAGTTGAAATGTTCGGGATGTGTATAAAAATCATTTAAATCAAAGTTCATGTCCGTTTTCCGTTGTATGTAATCTCTTGGATTTAATTGACAATACACAGGTTCTCGGAAGGATGACATTTGAAATTCTTCGGGTGTGACTTTACGAATGCGCAATGCACTCAGTGTTTCAATAGCACCATTGGCCACACGACCGCCTCCGGTTAAAATGATTTTTATATTGGGTAATCGGGCCCGTTTCAACTCTTCTTCCATCTCTGCACGGTCGCGACACAAATGTGCAGGCTTTAAAATGAACAAATCATATTTACGACCATAACCGAGAATAGCATTGTAAGCGCCAACAATCCCAGCGTAGCGGCCAAATCCTATGATGCGGTTGTGATTGCTGTCGGTAAGTGTTTCATAATCGATCAT
>DASRRA010000403.1:0-17758 GCA_035696085.1 Bacteroidia bacterium
CACAGGTGTTACTGATTTGGAGAAATTGGAAGATGGATCATGGAATGTAAAAATCAAACATGAAGACAAGCACGAAAAAGGGATGGTGAATGCGGGTTTTGTTTTTATAGGCGCAGGAGGTGGTGCATTACCGTTGCTGGAGAAATCAGATATTAAGGAGGCGGAAGGCTATGGTGGATTTCCGGTGAGTGGGCAATGGTTGCGCTGCACGAACGAAAAAATAATTGAACAACATTATACAAAAGTATATGGAAAGGCTGCTGTCGGTTCTCCGCCTATGTCTGTTCCGCATTTGGATACGCGTATAATTGATGGTAAGAAAGCTTTATTATTTGGGCCGTTTGCAGGGTTCAGTACCAAATTTTTAAAAGAAGGTTCCTACTGGGACCTCCCGGCTTCATTAGAGTTGGATAATATTCTTCCGATGATTTCTGCCGGACTTCACAATTTATCACTTACTAAATATCTGATACAACAAGCTCGTCAATCACCGGATGATCGGCTGAAAGCCCTGAGAGAATATTTTCCAAATGCGCAAAAGAAAGATTGGGAATTGGTTATTGCCGGTCAACGTGTTCAAGTCATAAAAAAAGATGAAGAAGAAGGTGGGGTATTGGAGTTTGGAACCGAAATCGTACATGATTCGGATGGCTCCCTGGCAGCTTTGTTGGGCGCATCTCCTGGAGCTTCTACATCGGTAGCCATTATGCTGGATATTTTAAAATCCTGTTTTTATACCAAAATGAATTATGGAGGCTGGAAGGAAAAAGTAAAAGAAATGATTCCTTCCTATACTAAATCATTGAGTGAAGATGAAGCCCTGTGTGACGAAGTGAGGGAGAAGAGTTCAAGGGCTTTGCATTTGAACACGTTTGCGTAGTTATAAAAAAGAAAATCGCTGATTTATGTCAGCGATTTTCTTTTTTTATTGCCTTTCTTTCTATTGATAAAATTTCGGTCGTACCATGTTTTCAATGGAATAAATTTTATCCCATTTTTCCTGCGTTATAAATTTACGTTCTTTTACAACGATTGTATGAACTGATTTTCCGGTTGCTTGTGCTTCTTTTGCAATTTCAGAACAGGTTTCATAGCCCAATACAGGATTTAAAGCAGTTACAATTCCCACACTGTTCATCACAAAATCAGCACATATTTTTTCATTGGCTGTTATTCCAATTAAGCATTTGTCGATTAATGTGTAGATAGCATTCGTCATATATTCAAGGGAAGTGAACAAGCTAAATCCAATAACAGGTTCCATAACATTTAACTGAAGTTGGCCAGCTTCGGCAGCCAGTGTAATCGTAACATCGGTACCAATTACATAGTAAGCGGTTTGATTTACAACTTCCGGGATGACAGGGTTTACTTTACCGGGCATGATAGAAGAGCCGGGTTGCATCTTTGGAAGATTAATTTCATTTAAACCACAGCGTGGACCAGAAGAAAGTAAGCGAAGATCATTACAGATCTTTGATATTTTAAGAACACTTCTTTTCAACGCACCGGATAACTGTACGTAATCACCTGTATCGGAGCTTGCTTCAATTAAATTATCAGCCAATGTAACAGGTATACCAGTTATTTTTGCAAGGTGTTTATTTACCAATTGAGGGTAATCCTTAGGGGTATTGATCATGGTGCCAATAGCTGTTCCTCCCAGGTTACAATTGGGAAGTAAAGCCTGCGCTTCTTTTAAGCGCTTGATATCTTCCTCTATAGCATTTGAGAATCCTTTGAACTCATCTCCGAGAACCATCGGTACGGCATCTTGTAATTGCGTTCTCCCCATCTTTAACACATTCTTAAATTCCTTCCCTTTTTTTGCAAAAGCATCTTTAAGATGTTTCAATGCATCAATGTATCTGTCTGTCTTTTTATAGAGCGCCAACCTTAATGCTGTAGGATAGGTATCGTTTGTGGATTGTGAAAAATTGACGTGGTTATTCGGATGTAAGAATTGATATTCTCCTTTTTGATGTCCTAAAAATTCCAAACCTATATTGGCAATTACTTCATTTACGTTCATATTGATAGACGTACCTGCACCACCTTGTATTAAATCGGTAACGAATTGATCATCATACTTCCCGGCTATCACTTCATCACAAGCAAAAACAATCGCTTTTTTAATGGGTGTTGGCAAAACACCGCACTCATGATTGGCTATTGCTGCGGCTTTTTTAACATATGCAAAAGCCTGTATGAATAAAGGTTGATGAGAAACGCGTATGCCGGTGATGTTAAAATTTTCGAGTGCCCTTAATGTTTGCACCCCGTAATAGGCATTGTTAGGAATTTCTTTTTCGCCTATAAAATCGTGTTCTATTCGGCTTTTGATTTTGTTTGCTGGTTTACTTTTCGTAGAGAGAGTCATGCTTTTAGAGATTAATTGTTTCCTAAAATTAGCAATTAGGAATGAAATGACAAATTGTTCCTGTTAGTTATCAGGCGAGAGCAGCGTGCGGGAGTACGCTACTTTGTGAAGTTTTATTCAAAATGCATGCTACTTTTTCTTAGCTCTCGTTTTTCCTTTTTCAGAGAGCGTAAGTGTTGGATTGCGTTTCATCACCTTTATAAATTCATTTTTTCTAAATCGCAATCCTGTCCAATCGTTATCAATGGCCACTGATCGAACGGTGTCAAAACCTTCTTTACCAAGTGGTTCCCAACCGTTGTCGCGATTGATTTCTGCTTTGTATTTCTTGGAGGTGCCTTTGGGATAGGCAAACCAAACAACAGCGTCTTCTACCAGTTTTTTATCAATCGAAGCAGCTAGTTTTTCGATTTCTTTCTTCGTTTGCACAAAGGAGAGTATGAAACCTATTTCTTTTAATGAGCTGAGTGCATTTGTACCGATACTGTTGACTTTGTTACCTGCTTTTTTTATGGCTTCCATCTCCGGTTTAAATTCATCGGGAGCATTGATGATGACGATGTCTTGCCCTTTGTGATTTAGTTTCTTGAAAAGAGGTGTGGTCATGGTGTTGGTTTTTAATTTAATGAAACTAAAAGGTTCTGTACTATGCCCCTCGCTTCTTACTAATAATTTCAAATTGTATAGAGGTGCTTTCACCTTGTTGATCCACCAGCGTAAGTTGGTGCATGCCTTCATCTGGTGCAAGCCCCATTTGATGAATGTTTTGTGTGCTGCCAATATATTTTCCATCCAGGTGCCAATAAATAATGGCATTGCCATAGCGATGTGCTACTTGAAAGACCGTTTTTCCAATACTTCCATCCAATTCCAATGGTACATATATTTTACTCAATTGTTTTGGATAAATAATTTCCATCACCCTCAACCCTGTTGTTTGACAATCGCCTCGCATAGGTGGCAGTTCTTTGTAATGCGGGTTTTTAAATTTATAATACCATTCCATACTTGGTGGAAGTACAAACCAGGAAACATGCTGCATGTTGGAAACATTTTCGCAATTGCTAGTTACTCTATATTTCCCGCTCTTATCCAAGTGAATAAGGCGGTGATATTTACAAGGTTCTGAATGCATACCGGATAAAGGCACCCAGGTGGTATCCAATGGTTCGCAAAATTCCGTGGGGATACAACCGCTTTGATGGCAAACTACTTCTTTTTTCATTTCATCAAAAGGTGGTAGAAACCAGTTGCCGGTTTTGAGTACACTAAATATGTCAAACAAAATAGGTGCAGCTGTTTGTATTCCCGTCAGTCCGGGTCGGCCTTCTCCGTCGGCATTACCGGTCCACACGGCAACTACATAATCCGGTGTTACGCCAACAGCCCAGCCATCGCGAAAACCAAAGCTGGTTCCTGTTTTCCAGGCAATTTTTGCAGAGGAAGAATACGATTTCCAGTTAACATCATAATCGGGGCGAGATACTTCAACCATCGCCTGAAATGTCAGATAAATAGAAGCGGCACTCAGTACAGATGCCTTTTCCAATACAGCTTGTTGTTTTTTTTCAGATACATAAACGGCGGGATGAATATCTGCTTTGTCGTATGTTCCATTGTAAGTTGTGTAATGATTAAGTGTACGAGCCATGCTGGCATACATAGAAGCAATGTCCCACAGCTTACCTTCTGCGCCTCCGAGTATGATGGATAATCCATAATGATCGGGTGTAAAATTCAAGGTGGTCATTCCTAATTTTTTCAAATTGAAATTAAATTTTTCAATTCCGTAATTTTGAAGCATGCGTACAGCAGGAATGTTTAAGCTTCTTGCTAAGGCTCTGCTGGCAGGCACAGCACCATCATACGTGATGTTATAATTTTGAGGAATGTAACCAGAAATTTGTGTGGGGATATCCGGTACAAGTGTATTGGGAAGGATATCGCCATCATTCAACATACTTGCATACAGAAATGGTTTTAAAATACTGCCTGTGCTTCGTGGTGCGTTAATGATGTCTACATCCCCTTCATATTCGGGATTCCCGGGGTTGTCGGTGTTTCCAACATAGGCTTTTACATTTCCGGTGTTAACTTCCAATACCAATGCACATGCATTGTGAATTTCATTTGCTTTTAAAATTTTGTGATAATTTTCAATGATGGTGTTTACTTTTTGTTGCAAGTGAATATCCAGCGTAGAGCGAATGCGTTTACCTTCGTTACCTTCTTTAGCAGCGCGTTGTAACAGGTGTGTTGCAAATTGTGGTATGCTGTGCGGTTTATCAGGTAAGTCTTCTTTTTTGCTCAGTTCGCAAGTAGTGCTATCCATAAGGTGAGCATGAAACAACTGATCCAGTAAGCGATTTCGTTTTAGGAATAAGCGGTTTTGATTTTTTCCAGGATAAATTAAACTGGGTGCATTGGGCAAAACAGCCAGTGTTGCAACTTCTGCCCAGGATAATTTTTCAGGGTCTCTGCCAAAATATCGCCAGGACGCAGCATCAATACCAATCACATTGCTTCCAAAAGGAGCATTGGAAGCGTATAAGCACAGGATCTCATATTTGGAGTAACGCATTTCCAAACGGACTGCGAGGATCATTTCAATTATTTTTTCAAAGAATGTTCGTTCTTTTCCTTTTCGTGCCAACCGTATTACCTGCATGGATAAAGTACTTCCACCGCTTTTTATTTTTCCGGATTTAATATTTTGATAGGTTGCACGCAGAAGAGCCAGTGGATTAACACCGGGATGATAGAAAAAAGCGCGATCTTCAAATTGTGTGATGCTGGAAATAAATTTTTGTGAAACCGTGCTTGTTGCAGGAAAATGCCATTGCCCGTCAGCTGCAATACGAGCAGAGAGGAGTGCTCCTCTATGATCTTCCAAAACAGTACTTGTTTGTTCGGGAAAAAGCGGAGAAGGTAAACAAAAGTAAAACCAAATACTGCTAATAAGTAATACAATTAGCAGTGCAATTCTTCTTTTTGTTTTAAAAAAACAAAATGCGGACAGGTTTATTTTGTGCCCGCTTTCACTACTTCCACCCATTGTCCTGGCTTACGTGCATTGATCGTATTGTCATACATAGCTTCGCAATAAACAGCTGGCAGGTAAAAACGGCCAACATAAGCAGCGTTGAGCACAATGCGTAGTTTAATTGTTCTGGATCCTACAATGTCAAAATAACTATACACTCTGTCATCGCGTATATCCTGGTAGCGTATATCATCATTGGCGTTCTCACGGTAAACCGCGTTCACTTCCTGTATGTTTCCATCTTCATCTTCAACAACTTCTTCATTGTTTTCTGTCACCTCATTTTGCACGGTGCTTTCTACTTCATCCATACGGGTATTGTGTATTTCCCATCCGCTTGGAAAGATTTGGGTGAGTGCCATTTGTGCGTAATTACCTCTTAATCCCGGATTTGTAATTTCTACTTCTGCAATAAAATCATTGCCTTGCTCCAGTTTGGAAATATCCAGCGGCTTACCTTGCATGGTCGTATAGGTAACATTCATATTCAGGTTATTGTTTTCTTCTTCCTGATCTTTATCGATTGCCGGTATTCCTTCTAAAATAACTCTTGCAAATAAAACACCCGCCCCATCATTTTTTATATACACTTCTCCGGGAGCAGTACCTTTTATTTTCATATCTATTTGTTTTAAAGGTGCCGTGGTGCTTTGGTTGGCAAGGCTAGTGTTATTGGCCTTCACCTGGTAACGCATTTCTTTACTCGCAGTAACTTTTGAAGCCATTTTTGAAACGGCAATTAAACAATAGGCGGTTTCTTGCGTACTCAACCAATAGTCAGAACTTAATGCATGCGCAACATCTCTTAGTGCAGATAATCCTTCTGTACGCATATTCAGCATACTGAGTGTTTCCAATATCATTGCCGCATCCCGATCGTGTGAGCCAAATGTATAATCCATTTCACGATAAGACGGAACTTTTGTCGGTAAGGCATTAACGAGTTGTTTTGCAACCTCCATTTGCCCGATCTTCGCATATGCTGCTGCCAAGCGCCATTTAGCTGCTACTGAAAGTTTTGTGTATTCTTTCAAACGGTTCATAGCACCCAATTCAGGAGCTTTTGCGAGTGCCAATGTATATAAGCGATACGCTTGTTCCAGGTCTTCATGATAATAGAAACTATGATCACTACCCACCCAGGCATTTGCCTGACCACGTTGGTAACGTTTCCAGCTTTCAATTAAACCCGGAGGAAGCTCATATCCTTTTAATTCCGCTTCCAGCAAGAAATGTCCGGCATAGTTTGAGCCCCACCCGCTTGGTGTTTGTTCTCCAGGCCAGTAGCTGAGACCACCGCTTGGAGTGAGGAATAATTTTAATCGTTCGATTCCTGCTTTTACATTTCGTTCGATGACGGATTTGTAATCTTTATCCAACTCCAGGATATCCGACAAAAATAATTGTGGGAATACGGAAGAAGTGGTTTGTTCAATACAACCGTGCGGATATGCAATCAGGTAATCTAAGCGATCTTGCAAGTTGATAGGAGGCATGTTGGAAAGTTCAACCGTTCCTTTATTTGTTCCTGACATACCTGTTAGTTTATATGGTGTTGTCCAGGCCTTACCGGGTTCAATAACGGATTCCAATACATCTACAACCTTTGTGTTTGAATTGCGAATATCCAATTCAATATCATACGTTGATTTTTCAGCGCCACTGGTTGCTACAATTTTTACTCTGCCAATTCCGAGTTGTGCATTTACCTTTAACTTAAACGTTACCGTTTCATCGCCAATATCATTGAAGGTTACAGATTTGCTCGTACCGTCTACGGGTGTAAATAAGCTATTGGGTTGAATGGTCACCGAAACATTCTTCACATGTTTCTCCATTGCAAATACGGTAACAGGTAAATTCACTTCCTCCTGAGGGCCAAGTACACGCGGTAATGTACCAAGTATCATCAATGGTTTGCGAACAGGTGTTGTTTTTTCTGCAGAACCGTATGCTCCCTGATAACCGGCAATAACCATAGTTCTAACGCTGCCGACATATTGCGGCATCATAAACTGATGTGTTGCTTTTTGCCCTTTATTCAAATGGTAAGGTCCCATAAATCTTACCATGGGTTTAAAGCGGTTGGCTTTACTTCCAGATTTGTTGTTGATATCACCGTCACCACCAATTGCCAGGATTCTTGATAACTCAGCGCTGTAAGCACCCATTACCATATCAAACAAATCCCAGGTTTTCACACCCAATGCTTCTCTTGCATACAATGATTTCCATGGATCAGGTGTATTGAAACGAGTGAGATCAAGTAAACCATCATCTACAATGGCAATGGTGTAATCCATTTCTTTTCCATCCTTTTCAGAAACGGTTAAAGATGATTTTGTTTCAGGCACCCATTTTTCTGGTGTAACGAGTTGCGGCGTTAAATGCGTGGAAGCATCTACCACACTTATTGGAATAACACCATACAAGCGAATAGGTAAGTCGTTCAATGTTTGTGAATGCGGTTGAATCAAGGTAACATTCACGTAAATGTTCGGTGTCATTTCCGGAGTTACTTTAAACTCAAAAGGCGTTTCTCCTTTTTTTGTCTCGACCCAATACGCTTTCAATACGTTGGAACCGTTTTCAATACTTACCAGGGCGCGTCCAATCCCACTGGAAGGAATATTGAGTTTTACAGTTTCATTTACGTTGTATTCTTTTTTATCGCTGGTAAATGAAAGCAAAGCAGCACCTTCATTTCCTTTAGGTGAGGAACCTGCCCATGATGGCCAATCCATATAAATTGTCTGACCACTGCGATGTCCGCTTTCCGGATCAGTGATGCATACATAATAGCGTCCCCATTCCGGTTGATTGATGCGGAGTGTAAATTTTCCTTTTCCGTTTACGGTAGAAATTTCCTGTTCCTGCAATGATTGTCTGTATTCATTACCGATGTAATTGCCCAGGTCATCATAACTTTCCCACCACCAGCGCCATTCGATTTTAAATACCTGTACTTTCAATTTGTTTTTGGAAACAGGTTTTCCGTCACTATTTACAGTAGCCACATTTACGATATGATCGGCACCTGTTTCCAACATACCGGTATAAGCTGCTCCAGGAGGGACCTGCATACCTACATAGCTTTCATAAGGAGAATAGGGAATAGAAAACTGATCGGTGCTAAAGGCACCACCTTCTTCAAAAACACGTACTTTGAAACCGGCGCTTAACATTCCGGCGGAGTTGTTTTTTATTTCAATGTTGGGTTTTACTTTCGCTATTCCTTCTTCGTTCAGGTGGTCATCAAAAATAGATTGCGGTTCAGCAGAGAAGTTGCGCGCTGCATCATCAAAATTATATTTATCAAAGCCTTTAAATTTTGTAGTGATGGGGTTTAGGGTAACATCTACCTTTGCCTTTAAATTTTTAGCGATGGCTCCGTGTAACCATTTTACTTCAAGGGTACCAGCTTGCTGACTTTTTGCAGTAAGAACAGTTGACCCAAAATCAAGTTTGATTTTTAAACGATTGGGCATAACCGTTTCAATCTTAATATTTTTTGTAAATGTTACACCACCTACTTTTATACGGGCCATCCAATTACCGGTAGGTGCATTTTTATCGGTGCATGTTGTAAAGTTATAGAAGCATCCGGTGGAAGAGGTCTTAATGATTTTTTTATAAACTTGTCCTTGTGGATTTAATAATTCAAATTGAATCGGGTGGTTTTGAGGCAATGTGTGTTGTTTGTCTTCTAAAATAAAATTCAGAAACAACGAATCTCCGGGTCTCCAAACACCACGCTCTCCATAGATAAATCCTTTAATGCCTTTTTGAACCTGTTCTCCGGATACATCAAATGCGCTCAAAGATAACGAGGCTCCATCATTTAATTTTAAATAACCGCGTTGTGATCCATTTTTGGCGACAAGTAAAAATGGTTTCTTTGTGAGCTTTACTTCACACATTCCTTCCTCATTTGTTTTTACAGTTCTCATCAATTGTTGTTGGAAATCGTAAATGTCGATGGCAATGTTGGCCATTGGTTTGGCAGTAATCAGGTTGGTCACCACAAAGCACATGGAACCATCTGTTCCACGTTTTGCAATCATGCCCATGTCGGAAGCCAATACATTTCGTGTTACCGTTTTGTTATAATAGTAGGAGGAATGACATGGATTTTCGCGTTGCTTGTAGTCATATTCTTCGTCTCCTTCATCAACGTCACCTCCTTCATAATAATAGGAACCGTAATAATCCCAATCATTCTCATCCACTTCATCATTCAGTTTTTGTAAATTTTGATTGGATGTTTTGTTGCTGGTGCTGTCATTGCAATGATAGGTTGAATATTGTTTTTTGAAACTGATCATAATTCTGTAAATGGCACCCGGCTCTGTTTTTATCAGTTCGGATAAATCCAAAAAGTAATTGTTCCATTTATCATAGTCGGATGCATTTTTTTGCGTAAGCGGAATATTTTTTTTCAGTATCACTTTTCCAACCCGTCTCAACTCATTGTCGCCATTCAAATCACTGGCTTGTAAAAATTGAGGAACATTTTTTTCATAAATTTTTAGGACTTTCACGTCAATTGCATTTAAGCTTACTGCTTTAAAAGGAAGGATAAGACCATTTACATTGGGTAGAATAACACCTTTACCAATTAATTCAACAGAAGGTTTTAATTCTTCAAATATGACTTCCGTTACATGTCTTTCTTTTAATGCTTTTCCAAGTACATTCACAATCCCTGGTTCAGCCGACATGATTTGGTTTCCTACTTGTCGTTCTTGTGGATAAACCCGTATTTCATTTCCTTCTACAATATATTTTATAGAAGGTCTGGCGGATAAAGTTACCAGTCCGTTTAAATTCTGATTTTCATCTATAGGGTCTGAGAATTGAATGACAGCATATTGTTCAGGGCTTTGTATGACTTTTGTATTTACGACTTTAAAATCTCCAAGAGCAGGTATTGGAATTACCTTATCATCTTTTGTATCGACATGAATGGCATCACCATCCCAGGATAACGTAACGCTGCCTTCTTTTTCTGTACGTTGAATACCCTCTACTGTAAAATGGCTGGAGGTTGTGCTTTCATGAAGCCAGCTAATGTGCAAGGGTTTACCGTTTTGGCTGACCTTTACTATTTTTTCTACCTGTTTAGGATCAGCAATATCAGCTAAATTGATGGATCCATCCAGGCGTTGTGTACGAAACGTTTTTTTATCGGTGGTCGTCATTCCATCCACAAAAACTTCGAATGCTTGTTGTATGGTTTTAAAACTGAAATGAAATTTTTTGAGATCATCCGGTGTATCAACCAATGCGGATAGTTTAAAATTAACATCATACGTTGTATTAGATAGTAATGGTTTTTCAGGTCTGAATTCTATGGTTCGTTTATCCAGCCAAACAGCAGTTCCATTGATGTTTGGAGAAAAATCAAAAAGTTGTTGTTCAATTGGTTTTCCAAACTCCTGGGATTTATCGGTTTCATTTGCAAGTACAATGCGTATGGTGGATTCACTGGAAATGATTCCGGATGTAAACGCATTGATGTACATGGCGAATGCTGGACTGGGCCGCTCTTCGGATTGATTGCCATGATTCTTAAAAATAAGTGTAAGCGAAATCAGTACTGCAGCAACAAGTGCAGTAATAAGGAGTAGCAAGCGTTTGGACATGTGGTAGGTTTGTTAGGTGTGTTTGCAACGTAAATGTATTGCAAAAATGAGTAGAAAACGCAGCGGACTACCAGATTATTTTACACCTAAAATTTAGTACAAAAACTAAATGAAGCGAAGGGGCCACCAGCGATTCCGACTTCAAAACCGGCACCTATATTTTTTGTGAAATAGTATCGTCCACCAAAATCAAGTCGCCAGCTAAGTGGGATAGCGGATGCAATGTCAAGAAAAAAAAGGCTGGTGGTATAAGGGCGAGAAACACCATTTTCATGCATCATGAATTTTGTTTGGTTAATACCTAATCCGGCGCCCGCGTACATGTCAAAGTTTTCGGTAGGTCCAAAATGATAATTGAATTTACCCAGGGCTCTTAAGCGCGTAAAGGTAATGTCATAAGGAACCATGCGTCCAGTAGTATGACCAAAAGAATCTATTTCATATCCTTGCCAGCTTACAGTGGATATAGAGTAATTGACATCCACGCCAAAGCCAATGTGGTCGGTAACAAAATATTCAGCCCGTACACCAAAAGGTCCTACATTTTTGAAATGCTCTTTTTGTGCATCTCTCTCAGCTATAAAAATAAGGTAGAATAAATTGGGGAAACCATAATAAACATCAATGGCAGTAGTTCCTTTTTTTTCGGTGTCAAACCCTTTGTCTTTTTCTTGCTCCTGTGCACGACCGATCTGGAAGGTTGCTATAATAAGTAGTGCTATTAAAATGCTTATTCGTTTGAGTTTCATTTGAAATTGTTTTTATCAAATATAAAAAATTAATCCATGAACCCGCCGAGTTCATATTTTTCACATTCACATCGCGCTCACTGTCTTTGTGCGTATCAAAACGTTGAGCAGAGATTCAATATAATTGCAGTTTAAATTGATAACGGTTTAGGTAAAAAAGTCGGCTCCTCTTTCGTTTACTAATCTGAAATTAACACAGCACTTAACCTTTCCTCAGTTTGATCGAATTGTTCCTTACAAACGTTCCGATAATCCTTTCGCGCCTGGTGTTTTTTTCTAGAAATGTGGTTACCCATAGAATGTTGTGGTTTTTCCAAAATTGACAACTTGTTGATTTTCAACAATTCCTGGATTTAATCAAAAATTAAAATAATCTTTAATGATTACAGTCATTATAAGCTATAACTTTGCGCCCGCATTCCCAAAATAATCCCTAAAAATCAAAATCATGAACAGGAAGTTTAGCTTGTTTAAGGCAACAAGCCGTTTGAGATCCAAGCATTTCAAACAATTTATTTCTATTTGTCTTTTCGGTATTTTATCCAGTTCTCTTTCGGCACAAGTTCGAAGAGATTTGAATTCCTTAACAGCGGCTGAACGAAGCACGCTTGTTACCTTGATGCAACAATACATCACTTCGGATGTAGTGGAAGATCATTGCAATTATCAACGAAAGACAGGCGTTTCAACTTTGGACATACACAGCGATACACACTTTCTTCCTTTCCACCGCGCATATATTGAAGGAATGGAAGATTATTTAATGAAACAAGGGTATCCTCAGTTTGTGCCGTTGCCATCCTGGAATCCGGCAACACCAGTGCCTACAGAGTTTCGTGTAGTAGATGCTAATTGCGCAACGGCATCGGTTAATTGCAATATGAATGTAACCAATACACCTTCTACTGATTGCAGCACGTCTATCAACTGGTCGCCAAACATTGCACGCCCACGTTACTTAAGCTTACCTGTGCAAACTGGTACCAGCAACGACTTATGCGATTGGCCATTTGTAACCGGAAGCGGAGGACTAAGCCGTATCGCGGAAGGTGAAACACCAAACACACCAAATAGTACATATCACAATTCCGTACACACATCGATGGGGGGAGCGATGCGTTACTTCACTTCTCCAGGTGCACCCATTTTTTTCTGCTGGCATGCATATATAGATGATATCTGGAAACAATATCAATGCTCTTGCACCAATGGTGGTGGAAAAGCAGTGGACTTATACATGAAAGACACACCTAAAATCCCATACGCAGAAAGAGATGGAGGAAACGAACCCAACAGTGATACCGGACCAATGAATGTGAGCACGGACATCTGGGTGCGTAACCAAAATGATGGATTAAGTATTTATGACAATCAAAATCCAATTTACAGCAAAGCAAATTATGTGTATGTGAGAGTTCGTAACCGTGGTTGCCAGTCAACAACCGGAAACGAGCAATTGCGCCTGCACTGGGGTAAAGCAAACACTGCTCAAACCTGGCCGGGATTCTGGGATGGAACAGGCAGTTCACCATTGATGGGAAATGTTATCACAACGGTTAACATCCCGGTTATCGCAGCTGGAAAATCAACTGTTATTGAAATACAATGGACACCCCCAAATCCGGCTGACTATAGCTCGAACAGTTCACCCGCTTTATTCTCCTTACTTGCAAGAATCATCGCAAGCAACGATCCGATGGCAACAGCAGAAGGGTCAAATGTTACCACCAATATTCGCAACAACAACAATATTGTCAGTAAAAATGTAACAGTGGCTATTCCGCCAAATGCATTACCATTAGTAAATATAACTTCACCTGCAAACGGTTCAACACTGGCCATTGCTCCAAGCATTATCCTGCAAGCAGACGCAAGTGATACCGATGGAAGTATTACAAAAGTTGAATTTTACCAGGGAACAACGTTGCTTGGAACAGATAGTGAAGGGCCATATTCCTATAATTGGACAAATGCTGCGTTGGGAACGTATTCCTTAACGGCAAAAGCGTATGACAACAACAATGCTGTAACCACATCGGCAGCAGCGAACATCACGGTTAACGAAGATGGAAATGCAGCACCGGTAGTGAGTATTACATCACCTGCTGGAGGAACTACATTTAAAGTGCCAGCAACCATCACCATCACTGCAAGTGCAACCGATAGCGATGGAACAATTGATAGCGTTGAATTCTATGCAGGAACAATACGTTTAGGAGCAGCTACAACAAGCCCGTATTCCATTACATTGACAAATGTAGCTGTTGGAAATTACAGCTATACAGCAAAAGCAATTGATAACTTACAACGTTCAACAACATCCCAGACAGTGGCCGTTACGGTAAAAAACAATACCGCTCCAACAGTGGCACTTACATCGCCCGCTTCAGGTGCCAGCTTTGCGCGCCCTGCAAACATTACGGTTAGTGCTACTGCAGCTGACGCTGATGGAACAATTGCAAGAGTAGAGTTTTATGCAGGAACAACACTTATTGGAACAGATAACACAAGTCCATACAGCATTACCTGGTCAAATGTACAAGCATCTTCTTATACCTTGACAGCAAAAGCATTCGACAATGATGGCGTAAGTACAACTTCGGCAAGCCGATCCATTACCGTTACAGGAAACAATCCACCAACAGTAAGTATAACTTCACCTACGAATAATGCAACATTTACAATCCCCGTAAATATTACCATTACAGCGAATGCTGCTGATTTAGGAGGAAGCGTAAGCAGGGTATCTTTTTATCGTGGAAGTACATTGATCAGTACAGATAATACAGCACCATACAGCGCTGTATGGAGCAATGTGCCTGCTGGTACATATACCCTGACAGCAAGAGCTACTGATAATTTAAGTGTGACAACTACTTCAGCAGCTGTGACAATCATCGTGCGTACAAATAAAACGGTAGAAGTGGTTGACCTTGCGCCAACAAATGAAACGTCGCAAGTGAATATGTCGGAAGACACAAAATAACAGACTACTTTATTGTGAACTAATTTAAGGATAAACCAAAATGAAAAAATATACTTTACTTGCTGTAATGTTCGTCATTGCAGTTGCAACAAAGGCACAATGGATGCCTCAGCATGTTGAATATTGTGATCGTTTCAACCATGTTATTTTTGTAGATAACCAAACAGGTTTTATTGATGGTCCGGGTCGTGTATTAAAAACAACGGATGCCGGATTTTCCTGGGAAGAGATTTACAAGGAAGAAAATGTAACGATTGTAGACATTAGCTTTTTATCAGATCAAATCGGATTCATTGCTGCAGAACGTGAAGGAAAACCATTCATCGCCAGAACAAACAATGGCGGTAAAGATTGGATCATTAAAGACCTGGCTATCGATGCCGGTAAAATGGTGTTTCTTTCCCCGGATGAAGGGTTGATGGCATCGGAACATGGAATGGTTTTTCATACGGAAACAAGTGGTAAACTATGGATGCATGCTGGTGTACACAACAATGTGTCAACAGGAGATTTTTGTTTTTTAAATAACAAGATTGGCTATTTTGCCGGTTGGTACAATGGTTCCATTATTAAAACAACGGATGGTGGTATGACCTGGAAAAGTTTAGAAATTACCGGTGACTTCCTGGATATTTATTTCCCATCAAAAAGTACCGGATACACAGCAGGATTATTTGGAAGCATTACCAAAACAGAAGATGAAGGTGCGACCTGGACAACATTGAATACGGGCCTTCCAAAAGAAATCAATTTGTATTCCATTCACTGTGTAAATAACACTACTTGTTATGCGGTAGGCGATAACGGTACCCTGATCAGAACAACAGATGGCGGTGAACACTGGGCGATTCAGGAAACAAACACTACACAAAAATTAAATGCCATCACCTGTAAGGATCATGATTGCTATATTGTAGGAGATGGAGGAATTGTGTTGAAAGAAACCAATATTGTTCCGGAGAAAATTGCAGACCTGACAAGTGCTTTGCAATTGTATCCAAACCCTTCTGCGGGAGATGTAACGATTCGTTATAACACTGCTTTGGGTAATACGGCATATGTACGTGTGTATGATATACAAGGACGTGAGGTTGCAACTGTTCAATTTGCAAAAGATCAATTGGTGTTGAACGGAAAAGAGCTTGGTGCCGGTGTATACAGCTGCTCGTTGTATGTGAATGATGAATTGAAAGAAACACAGAAATTGGTGGTGTATTAATACAAACGGTTTTTGAGTCTACACCAAAGCTTCGACTCCAGAAGTCAAACCTTTGAATTTTATAACGAGCTCATTTAATTAAAATATTCAAACACGAAATGCCAAAGGGTTAAAGCCTTTGGCATTTATGTTATAGCTAATATATTTAACAGAAGTCATTTAATTTTAATAATTTTACCACTTATAACATATGTTTTTATGAAATATGAATTTACGTTAGATGAGCAGGATTATTTAGAAAACTGTTTGTTTCTTGCATCTAATTCAAAAATTTACAAAAAAAGAAAATTAGCATCAAGATTGATTTTGCCAATTCTTTACATTGGTTTAGGATTGTATATGTTAAGTGAGAATGATGTTGTATTTGCAACCATATTCCTTGCATTCTCTTTTCTATGGTTTTTATTCAGTCCAGCACTTACCAGAAATCGTTACAAAAAATTTTATAGAAAAACCATTACAGAATCCTATAGTAAGCGTTTGGGGAGAATCTCTACTTTTGAAATAGAATCAACTGATTTTCTGATGACAGAAGAAAAGAATGTGAGTCGAATTAGTTTAAAAGATTTGGAATCTGTCAATGAGCTAGCAAAGTATTTTATACTGAAACTACAAATTGGAAGCACGATTATTTTACCAAAAGACAAAATAAATAATTTGAGTGAGCTAAAAAAGGAGTTAAAAGATTTAGCACAGGTACAAAATGTTCCGTTTAACGAAGAGCTGAATTGGAAATTTAGATAGGTTTGTTATATCATAAAACCCAAATCCTAAAATACGATTTAGTATCTTTGAAATAAGATGTTAAATAAAGATCAACTACTGGCCGTTCAAAACCTAAGGCCAATCAAAAAATACTTTGAACGCAATTGCGAAGGAGCCTTTAAACCGGAACATGTAACCTCTTCCAAGATTATCAATTTCATTATTTCAAAAGAAAGTTTTACTGCAGAGGATTTCAAAATGATTGAATCATTTTACAATGAAATTATTTCACAAGAGCATGCCAATGGTTCGGGTTGGTTGGATTTCAAAAGCAAACTAACCAGTTTTTTTAAACTGTTTTCGTATAAGGCAAAATGGGATAAAGGCACGGATCAATTGACGGTTTCGAAGAAATAGCTATGTTTTTCTTCTTTTCTATTTTCTTTTTGTCTTGAAACAAAAAGAACAAAAAAAAACAAAAAATTCAATAAAGCATAGTTGGGCCACACTACCTAGAAGCTAGACTTAAAGTTTCAGATAGATATTTAATTAAGAATCCCAAAGTTTTAGAAAAACTTTGGGATTCTTATTATTGCTTATACCCTGAAAGGGTCGAGTCTTTTATTCCTGCACAATCATTTTCATAATTGCTTTGTTTTCTCCGGCTTTTAATTCATAGAAGTAAATTCCGTTTTTAAAATTTGTTACATCCAGGCTGAATTGATGAACCCCTTCACTGAATTGTGCATTAAATGGAGTTGCAACTTTTTGTCCGAGTGCATTGTAAATGTTTAACTCAGCCTGTGTTGATTCCGTTAGGTTAAATTCAATAACAGTTTTAGAAGCATTGACTGGGTTTGGATAATTTTGTTTCAATGAAAATCCTGTTACTGTTGCTTGAGTTGGAATAGCCGTTACTACATTGTCATATTTAATCTGCGCATTGATACTGGAAGTGGTCAGATCATTTAAATCATCACCAGCTAGCATTGCGAACGCTACTTTAACAGAGTCACTTGCATTAATGGAAA
>DASRRA010000404.1:0-1575 GCA_035696085.1 Bacteroidia bacterium
GGCACATCATGCATTTTGGCAATACCCGCATCAAACCAAACTCAGCCGCACCATTACAGAAATGATTTATGTACCAAATAGTGTGTTTGATGGGACGTATTTATTGAATATACAAATCGCGAGCTTTGAAAACGATGCGTCACCCAGTAAGCCTGTTATCTATCAATTGAATGTAGCCCTATGAAAAAATGCTGCTGAAATGAATCAGCAGCATTTTTTTATACTAGAACAACTTAAATGGTTAGTGTAATACCTGCAGAAAACGGATATACTTGTGGTGCCTGATCTTTTTTAAACAAGCGTGTAAATCCATACGAAGCATATACACTTACATTGTTATACCCAATTCGGGCAACGGCATTGTAAATAAATGGTTCCAAGTGGAAAGCATCTCTTTGCTTAACTTTCACATGCTTGTCATTTTTATCATAAGTTTGTTTGGTTACAGCAAATATGCGGTAAAGTAGTTCGGCACCAAAGGAAATGTGTAAATTATTCTTAGGATTTTTGCTGGCGTTTATCTCAATCATCAGTGGAGCTTTCAGGTAAGTGACATTTAAATTGTTTTTCTTGAAATTAATAGAGGAATCCGTCGTGGCTGAAAGACGCGGTGTATTTGCTTGTAAGGTTACGTCGTGATCCAGCGCATAATGATTAAAATTCATTCCCAACCCCGTGTACAAGTTCACATGATTTTTATAGATGTGAAAATTACGTTGAAAAACATTTAAACCCAATTGAATAGATCTTGCATAATCCAACTCCAGGTATGTTGCGTGATCCGGAACGTTTAGTCCTGCTTTATTATTTAAAAAACCATTTACACCTATGTCAATTCCTCTCCAGTATTTAAAATCACGATTTGATCTATTGGAAAGGGGCTCCTCACCGTTGTTATCGTTATCATTATCCTCATCATTGTCAATGATGATGTACTTTTTATTACCCCACTTAATTTTAGTGGTGTCTCTTGCTGTTTCTTCGCCGTTTCCGCTTCTGCTTTCTCTTACTGAGCCAACACCACTAATATTGACATTCCGGTCAATTGGATTACCCTTATAAATAATGGAACCGGCTCCTGAAACATCGGCAGTTAGACTTTGTATGGCATTTACCTTGGCATCCCCAGCTCCTGAAACTTTAGCTACTACTTTATTTGCTTCAAGATCAGAGGCTTTTAGGTTGCCTGCACCCGAAAGATCAACATCTAGTAACTGAGTGCTACCTTTTAAGGTTATGTTTCCGGCTCCTGAAACGCTAGTTTTAATCTCTTTTGCTGCAACATCAAGGTTAATATTACCCACACCCTGGGATACTAACGTCAAATTTTCACAAATCAGTTTATTTTCCGATTTTATATCAGCAACCCCTGAATTTTCTAAACTATTTAGAGATTTTACCGTAATAAAGACCGTGATGTCTTTATCGTCCTTCATATTTCCGTCCGTAGAAATATATAAAATGGAGTCTTTAACTTCGGTTTTTATATAGGATTGAAATTCTTCAGGAGCATTTACTCTTATAGTGTTTGCATATGATTGTGAAAGGATTATTGTTAAGGCATCACCTGCTCGA
>DASRRA010000405.1:0-5249 GCA_035696085.1 Bacteroidia bacterium
GTAAATAATAACAATATGACGCATACCTGATTATCAACAAGTAATACTAAATTACCTAAGTGAAAACGTCAAGATAATCAATGGGGTTGGGTAGTTTGGCGTTTTAAATTTAGGTTTTGACGGGAGTTTTTAACAGATTGTTAATAACATTTTCAGGGACGGAAAAGGTTAATTAATGCTGATTTTATATTGTTTCAAAGTTTGAAGGAATAAAATATATTCTGGTTTAAAACCTTTCTATTTTTGTATGCTACAAATAATCCTAAATTTAAAGTAGATGATATTCCAAATGAAATTGTTAGGTTTTCGTATATTGATTACCGGGGTTCTGTTCAGCAGTTGCAATCAAAACGCCTCATCTTTAGATTCTGCAAAAAATAAAACAGTAAACGCAACAGCTTCGCAAAGTCCTTCAGATAAGGAAGAATTCAACATCTAATTCGACGTACACTCCTTTGGGCCAACTCTAAAAATGCGATTGAATTGTTGCCTGTACTTACAGATGCAAAAGGAAATGTAATCACCGGTATCGATCTTGAAAAACACAATCGGAATTTACAGCAATTGAAACGTAGTACTTTATTTGCAACCGAATTTATTGATAATTACGATCAACTGGTCTTGACAATTGATAAAGGGATAAAAACAGGAAGATATGGGCAATGGGTTACTGGAGAGTTACCTCCGTTTCAATTTTCAAATGATGTTTTTCCCTGGTGTATGTGCCAAGGCGCTCCAGATGATGATAGCTGGAAATTCGTGGAAATTGAGACTATAAGCCTAGACAGCAATAATGGTAAACTCTATTGGAACATGGGGAAAAGTGATATCGTGAAGAATCCGGATTGGGGAAATTTTAAATCCCGGTTTAATGTGGTTAAAGAAAACAATCAATGGAAAATTTCCTACATGGAGGGGTTTGATATAAAAGGAGCATCTATGTAAAATGAATAAGCGCAATGATTATCGCGCTTATTCATTTTATAATTAATTTATTCTATTATCAGCTTATCATTTTCAACAGCGTTTCCCTCATTCCTGAACAGTCTCATCAAATATATTCCTGGTGCGAGCAGTTCTTTCTCTAATTTATATTGATCAACCTGCGATACATTTACCGATCTCACTTTTTGACCAGTAATGTTATACAACTCCAACACTTTATAATTGGAATTCAAATTTATTAATGTGTAGTCCCTAAATGGATTGGGATAAACTGCTATTTCATTTTTAGAAACGGTTGTGATCCCTGTAAAAATATCTTGATACTCAAAAGCCCCAATATCTATTGTACCGCCCGAAATTCGCGGTGAACCAGCTTTGTCAGTCACGGGATAAGGGCCCGTAGCGTTTCCTCTGTTGATACAAGAAGATGTTTTTTGTAAGGTCCAATCTGCTTTTGTTCCATCATAACTTTTTCCGCTTCCGGCTGAAGGATTTCCAAATACAGGTAATGAATCAATGTTATTCAAATAACTGCCTGTATAAAAATTATTATTCAAACCAAAGGCTGCTTTTCCACTTTGCACATCACAATTTAAAAAATCAGGATCAGCCGCATCTACTTCCAGATACACTTGGTTTCCGCTTGTGCTGGCGGTGTTCCCATACAAAATCGTGTTTTTCAAAGCTGGTGTTCCGCCAAAAAATACACATATCTCTCCGCCTTTAACGGCATCATTATTAACAATCGTATTATTTAGAGAACTAAATCCATAGGAGCTGAATACCCCTCCTCCATTCTCTCCATAATTATTGGAGATCACATTGTTTGTGATAACCGGTGTGGTAGTGGAAGCATAAATACAGTAGCTTGCCAATATGGGAAGCGTATTAGAATGTTATTAGAATTGGATAGAATTATCAATCAGTCGATTTTTCCGGTCACCCAGTCAATTGCTTGTTGTTGATCTTTATGTTCAAACCCTTTGAATTCACCAGGCATCAGCAAGCTAAATCCATTCGTAAATTTCCGAATTCCCTCTACATCAGAGACAATAGCCGCACGATTCCATTTAAATAAGTGCTTCACGCCCAACACTGCATCTTTCAGCCAGGCCCCAACTGTGAAGTTCTTTATATCTGTATTCAAAACCAAAAGGTAATTCAGTTTTTGGTTTTTATCAATTGCCTGCTGAACTTTCGGCATAACAATATTTTTAAAATCAGCCTCAGTAACTTCCCCCGAAGCTTTAAACCCCACCATATTATCGGGAAGATTTTTAATTTCATCAATCATGGTTTTTATGATAAGTGTTCTTATTAGACAGAAATTTTTCCTTCGACACTGTCACTTTTATTCTTGCCAGTGATGGCGCCAACCAACATACCTGCTAACTGCACAATTTTTCCGTGCTTTGTATCGCAGTATCTTCCATCGGATGGCGTAAAACGAATCAGTGTAATGTTGGGATCTTCTTTCCCTTCAAACCAGTTGTCAGCAAATGAATCATACACGCGGTCAATAACTTTCTGATCCCGGTAAATTTCTGCGTGGCCAAACAAGCTCATGTATTCGATATCGCTATCATTAGAAAAGATCAATTGTACCTCGTTTGAGGCATTAATTTCTCTGTTCTTATTGGAATTTTTATGACTCATGAAAATCATTCTTCCCATTTCATCTATTTCCTGTATGCCCATCGGGCGTGAACAAATTGGTCGCTTATCCAATGCTGTCAGCATTTGACAGGCTCTAACGTGTTTGGAAATTTCTTTTATTTTTTCTAGGGCGGCCTGGCCTTGTAAGTTATCTTGTGAATCGCTCATGGTTTTATTTTTTTGGTTTTAATTCTTCACTTAAATTTTAGTGCCAAAAAAAATGAGGATGCGATAAGTGAAAATAAAAACCCCGAATAAATATTCAGGGTTTCATTTGATTTGGTTATTTCACCTTTGCGAGTAAATGTTCATTATAAATCTTGATCGCGTTTCGAATCGACTCTCCATATTTATCCAAATGACGCTCGGCTTTAAAATGGAAAATTGTAATATCGGCCAACCCTGCTACTCCTACAGCACCTCCTGCAATCATTATTGGCAAGCCATCTCCATCATTTTCATTTTTTATTAATCCCCAAACTGCAAGTGCACCTCCACCTAAAATTCCTAAATATCCTAATAACTCATAACGATAACAAACTTTGAATTTATGTTTATGCTTCATCGCATTTTGATATTCAGCATAGGCTTCTTCATCCGTTTGTAATCTTTTAACAAGCTCTTCATTTTTTTTTCCCAATGTCATCTCTCTTCCATCTGTTCCAATCTGATAATATATATTGACGTGTCGTGTAGTGGTTGTATTTGATTTTCCTGTTGATATTTCCGTGGTTGTGGTGTTGCTTGTAAAATCTTTCACATCCAAGTAAATGTAGTGATACTTCTTTATGCTATCCATCGGAATAAGCTTCGGTTTCACTTGTGAGAACCCCGCTAAACCAATTAATACAAATAAAATAATTGCTGTTTTTTTCATATTGTTCGTGTTAAGTTAATATTCGTCTATAGTTAAAATCCGCCGAAAAGGCCTAGTGCTCCCTTGGGTGTAATGTTTCCGGCCAAATCATATTCAACACTAAGGCGAACATATCCTCCAAAATCTTTTGTTCCGTTAAAGCCGGATCTAAATTCATAAAAAACTTTTCCGCCCACCGGCGATACCACCTTCTCATTTTTCCATTCAAGGAGCAGATCTCCCACTTTCTTTCCGGGATAATACAATACGTCAGCTCCCAGCATGAATTGCTTGGTTTTTACTTTGGTTCGATCATCTCCTTCATGGATCACGATGCGGTAATGCGTAAATTTGTTCCAGGCTAATCCCGCACCTAACTGATTGATGGGGTAATTATAGTCGTAGTGTTCGTAAGCCAAATGCAGGGCAAGAAAAGATTTTGGATTAACAATTTCTTTGGACACATACAATGTGGTTGTATCTTTTCTATATTGTCGTGAAGCCAGGTAAACTTTGACTGTTTTCTCTTTTTCTTTGGGAGCAAGGAAGAAAAAAATATTTGCTCCATAGCTTGATATCGGAACGATATTAATTCCAAATTGCACTTTCTCCGGAATCAGATAAGTGGCTGCAAGATCTAACCTGGGGTCAGCTTCATTCAAACTCAGGCCGCCAAAAATCGTAAAACGGTGCATATCTGCTGGCGTTTTTGAGACAATAGTATAATCGATTTTTTTGCCGTTTTTAAATTCAGCTGTCTTATCTTGTGCAGCACTAAACTGTTGGGCTAGGCACAAAACTAAAAGTAGTTGTAGTTTTTTGTTCATATATGAAGTGTTTGTTTGTGTCAAAATATAGTAAATTTTACGACACATAAAACCTTCACACCAATAAATTACTAAACAGCTCCTTAAGCAAGATTCGAGCGCAGCAAACCAAGGCGCGTTGGGTTATCCTCAAAAATAGTTAACCAAAGGGAATAAAAATTTTACTAATTACTTTCATTTAGGATTTTAAAACGGAGGTTTTTGACGCTTGCTGTATTCAGAGTAAATCCGTTAATCTTGTTATTGTCTTTTTCGAATTTAAGTTCCAGATCATCCAACTTAAATGTGTCGTTACCGCTAGCGTGTAGTTTCCTTACTTCTCCATTATTGATACAATAGCAAAGGCTATTTTCCTTTACAATGAACCGATACGTTGCATTCAGCTCTTCACTATAGTAGGCTGCGCTATATTGATTAAATATTCTCGGGTTGAAATTCTTTTATCACTCCCACTGGATGATTGTTAGGTGTATTGGTATTTGTATTGGTGTTTGCAAGCGGCAATGGGCTTAATTCCTTTTCGAGCAGGATGTTGGCAATTTCAAAAGGTAGTCTGTCTACATTAATCGTATTCACGTTTCCAAGAATCAAAATACTGAAATGTTGTTCCGGGAAACGATACAAATAAGAACGATAGCCAGCCAAAGCACCGCCATGTCGCACCGTTTTTAATCCTCTATACACTCCATTCTGCACGCCATTTGCATAGCCAATCCCACTTAACCTACCATTGTTTAACGCATTTTCTCTGTGAAGTTTTTCAATGAGGCTCATTGTTCCCTTTCCCAACTTGTTGTGATAAAAATTCTGATCCCACAAATACAAATCACTCATTGTACTGTAAATGCCACCTGATCCCACCAGGTCGTAACGCATGATCTGGTTCTTCAATTTCCCGTTTTCCTCCAAATAGCTGCAGGCGCGATTCTTTATAATATGGGTATTGTCATCCAAAAAAAATGTAT
>DASRRA010000406.1:0-13909 GCA_035696085.1 Bacteroidia bacterium
AACCACTCACAAAATCTGTTTCCATTTTAATGTATTCCATGTCTTTCGTGTTGATACCCACATCTTCAGCAGTTATGTATTTTCCGGAAAGACTATTAACAAATTTTCCAAACCTTCGCATCAGCGCTTCATTCTTTTGTGTTTTCGCATCGCCGATAATTACGGCTTTTCCGCCTCCCAGGTTTAAGCCGGCTACAGCTGATTTATAGGTCATTCCACGGGAAAGTCGTAATACGTCCCTCAACGCTTCCACTTCACTTTTATAGGCCCACATACGGGTACCACCCATACTTGGTCCAAGTACCGTATTGTGAATGGCAATGATGGCTTTGAGTCCGGTATCATTGTCATTACAAAAAACAACCTGTTCATGATTATTCAAAGCCATTTGTGCAATTACCGGATTTTGAATAAGTAACGTATCTTCTATTTTTTTAACTTCTGTCATGGGCGCGTTAAATTAGAGAAATTGATTCTGTGCGATTATTTTTCAGTATTTTTGTCCTACTAAAAAATGCTCCAGGCTTAATTTGCCCGCAAAATTATACTTATTTTCCGAGTGGGCAAAAACAGTTGATAAGTAAATAACATAGATTCAGATTGAAATCACTTAAACACATTAATAAGTATTTTTTAAAGTACTGGTGGTACTTACTTCTGGGAATTATTTTCGTTGCCACCTCCAACTTATTTGGTGTTTACTCCAATTTATACGTAGGAAGCGCCATGGATTATGTAGACAGGAGTATTCGTATAAAAGATACTTCCTTGGCGCAATGGCAATTGCTTTATTATGGTGGACGTATTATTGGATTAGCAATCGTCAGCGGTTTTTTTCTTTTTTTAACACGGCAAACCATTATTGTGATGTCCCGTCATATTGAGTATGATCTTAAGAATGAAGTCTATACACATTATCAACAATTGGATATCTCCTTTTATAAGCGCCACAATACCGGTGATTTAATGAATCGTATCAGTGAAGATGTCAACCGCGTTCGTATGTATATAGGTCCCGCCATCATGTATATCCTGAACACCTTTTTTACGTTTGTGTTTATTATCTACTTTATGAACCTGACGGATCCAGAGCTTACCTTTTATGTTTTATTACCTTTTCCACTCCTGGTTATTTCTATTTATTATGTGAGTCAAACGATCAATAAAAAAAGTACGAAGGTGCAGGAACAGTTGTCAACTATTACAACAGAAGCACAAGAAGCCTTTTCTGGAATACGTGTATTAAAAGCTTATGGCAGAGAGCAACATTCCGAGCAAAATTTTGAAGCACAAAGCGTAGAATATCGCAAACGTTCTATGGGCCTCGTAAAAATAGAGTCCTTATTTCAACCATTCATGGCATTGCTGATGGGGCTCAGTACTATTTTAGCAATTTACATTGGTGGCCTGCATGTAATTCATCACAAAACTGCTGCTCATGGACTTATTACGGTCGGATCCATAACCCAGTTTGTTATTTTCATCGGTCGACTTACCTGGCCTGTTGCATCACTGGGTTGGGTAACTTCTTTGATTCAACGCGCAGCGGCATCGCAAACACGAGTTAACGAATTTTTGCACACCAGCTCTGCTATACAAAATAGCGATGCGCAAATAGAAACGCTGAAAGGAGAAATTACGTTCGATCATGTAAATTTTACTTATCCTGACTCAGGCATACAAGCATTGAAAGATGTATCATTTACAGTTAAGGAAGGAAAATCATTGGCTATTATCGGAAAAACAGGATCCGGTAAATCAACCATTGCTAATTTGATTTGCAGATTATATGATGTGGATAAAGGCGCTCTGTTGATTGATGGGAAAGATATACGGGCACATCACCTATTTGGATTAAGGCAGCAAATAGGATATGTCCCGCAAGAAGTGTTTTTATTTTCAGACACCATTGCACACAATATTGCATTTAGTGTGGATCATAATAAACAACAACAGGAAAAAGTTGTGGAAGCAGCTAAGAATGCAGCTATCTACGATAACATCATGAGCTTTACAGAAAAATTTGATACCATTGTTGGCGAACGTGGGATTACCTTATCAGGCGGACAAAAGCAACGCATCTCTATTGCAAGAGCAATGATTAAGGAACCTAAAATTTTAATTTTAGATGATTGTCTTTCAGCAGTTGATACAGAAACTGAGGAACAAATTTTAAGTGCATTGAAGAAAAAAATGAAGCTTCACACAACAATAATCATCAGTCACCGTGTATCATCAGTTAAGAATGCAGATCAAATTATGGTCATGGAAAACGGTAGCATAATTGAACAAGGAACCCACCAGGAACTGATGGATTTGAAAAAATCATATTTTCAACTTTTCAACATGCAGTTATTGGAAAAAGAAAAAGACGCAACAAGCTGAAAAACAACAATTTAAAAAATGTAGAATACAATCCACAAGCAGTTTTTAACACGTACTTAACAAAAAGTTATTAACAAGGCTTGTTTTTTAGCATATTTATGCAAACATTTGCCAAGTGGTGAAAAAAAAACGATAAACAATATTATTATGACGATGGAAGAAATATTTGATAAAAACGTAACTGACAGGGAAGAGATTTTCTCGAAATCTGTAAGAGCAGGAAAAAGAACTTATTTCTTTGACGTGAAGAGCACGAAGGGAAATGACTATTATCTGACGATTACAGAAAGCAAAAAACGTTTTGGAGATGATGGCAAGTTTTTCTACGAAAAACACAAGTTATTTTTGTACAAAGAAGATTTTGAAAAATTCACTGATGGTTTAAGTGAAGCAATCAATCATATAAAATCTATTTCTCCGGTTTTCGAAACGGTTGCAGAAGAACCTGTTTTGGAAGATGCAAAAACAACAGGAAGTAATTTCTCTGATGTATCTTTTGAAGATTTAGATCGATAAACTTTTTTATCCTATTCAATAAATCCCTGCACCAATTAACTATTGGTGCAGGGATTTTATTTGTGCCCATTGAACAGAAATTTACTTAATTTTAACACATGAAATTTACAGACTGGATAGGCTTTTCGGGAGTTTTCATCTTATTAATTGCATTCTTTCTTAATCTTATTAATGTACTGCATAAAGATGGGTATATGTATATGCTGCTGAATATTATTGGCGCCGGCATTGCCTGTGCAGCTTCTGTGCTGATCAACTTTATGCCGTTTATTGTTTTGGAAGGAACATGGACGCTGGTGTCGATGATTATTTTACTAAAAAGTTTGATGAAGAGACCTAACCGCTAAATTCGCATGGTGTGCTGTTTTAAGATACGGTTTATAATATTTTGATAAAAACCACATACTGGGGAATAATTTCTAATTTATTTTATTTTTTAATTTTTACCTTTCACGCAGTATAATAAATCGAACCGCAGTCGGTTATTATACAGAGCCTAATTAAAAATTTAATTAAAACATCCCCCATCATGAACCTAACCAACCAACTCATGCAATACAGCGAACAAGAGCGTTTAGCGCTTATTTCCTGTATCACCTCCATTGCACCACTAGACAAAGTTGCAAACCAGGATGAAATTAATTTTGTTTTAGCATTAATTGAAGCAGCCGACTTAGATGCTTTAAAAATGAAAACGCTTATTGATACCGCTGAACACCCTAAAATCAAAGAATTTCAGGATAGCGTGGAACCAGGCGCCAACAAAGAAGATTCAGCACACTTCTTCAAAAATGAGGTGCTGCCTTCCATTCGGTACAATAGGGAAATTGCAAAAAAAACAAATCAGATGTTTGGAGAATTAAAAATTGATATGGAAAAAACGGATTCAGATCAGGAGTTGGAAAATGAAGCAAGAAAGCTGATCGAGGGGAGTTCTCTGGAGAACATGGTGCTATCTCTTTACTTGAGATAGTATTATTTATTGAACGACTACTAAAGCCTGAAATTAGTATAATTTCAGGCTTTTTGATTCTGTAGATTCTTTAACTTTACTGCTATTAAATACAACAAAATAAAATTCAGAATGCTTAAGTTACGGATCAATGAATATACATTGCTTTTTATAAATGTTTTTTTCTTTTTACTGGGAGGTCTTTTGATACTTATGTATCTTGCAATAAATGACGGAGAGATGGGAGACGTATATTATTTTAGTCAATTACTTCCTTGTATTGCTCTTAATTTCCCATTATTAATTATAAGTATAATTATTTTCAGAAAGTGGAAACAAATAAATTTTAAATATAAACAGACGATACTGCTTCTGCTGATTTTGATTTCTTTTTTTCCCCTGATCCTATATATTGGCAAATGGCTGATATGACTTATATTTTCAAACCTATCACCAAAATATCATCCACTTGGTCCAGCTTGCCGCACCAGTCGTTCAGTGTTTTGGAAATGATTTGTTTTTGCTGCTCAATGGGCTGAGCTGCGAGCTGTATCAGTAAATTCCGAAAGTGACTAATCATAAATTTCTTTCCTTTGGGTCCTCCGAACTGATCTGCATAACCATCGGAAAAAATATACACCGCATCGCCTTTTCTTAACTGCACAGTATGATTCGTAAACTTTTTCTTTTCTTCACCTAAAAATAATCCAATTGGAAACTTATCCGCTTTTGTTTCTATTAACTGCCCATCTCTTACTACATACAGTGGATTAAACGCACCGGCATATTGTAATTCCAAGGTTGAAAAATCAATTGTGCAAAAAGCTACGTCCATACCATCTTTGGCTTGTGCTACATCATGGCCATGATGCAAGGTTTCACTCACGCCTTCATTCAAACGATCAAGGATAAAAGAAGGAGAACTGTTTTTATTACTATTGATCACCTGCTTCAAAATATTGTAGCCTACGATGGACATAAATGCTCCTGGTACACCATGTCCCGTACAATCAATTGCGGCAAACATGGTTTTATTGTCTCTTTGCTCAATCCAGTAAAAATCTCCGCTGACAATATCTTTTGGCCTAAACAAAACAAATGAATTCGGAAGCACTCTTTTGATCAGACTTTCAGGAGGAAGAATAGCATCCTGAATTCGCTTCGCATACTTAATACTGTCTGTTACATGCTTAAACAGTACTTCTAATTCTGAGTTTTTGATTTCAATTTCTTCTTTTTGACGAACCACTTGCTCCGTACGTTCCAATACCTTTTCTTCGAGCACGCGCTCGTTCTCGCGAAGGTCTTCACGCATCTTTATCAACGCTGTACCCAATGTATCCTCATCACTCAATGGTTTATAAAAGGAATCGAAATTTCCCGATCCTACCTGGTGGGCGAAATCCGTTGTGCGTGTCATACCATTTACCAGGTCGTTCAGGGCGAGTGACATCTCTCCTATTTCATCATTCCGGTCTTTAATGCGTTCAGTGGGTAAAACACCTTTTGCCATCATCGAGACAATTTTTCTCAAACCATGTAACGGTCTGATGATGGAACGCACCGTTAGAATCGCGATGAGGATGCCACCAATGATGAGAATAATACCCAGCCAGTTCACAGTTTGTTGCAGCAAACTAAAAGAATTCAACATATCATTTGAATTATCTGAAGCGTTGGAATTTTGTTTATCAATAAGTGAACTAAGGTTCTTGTGGATATCGCGAAATTTTACATCCAATTCTTCGAAGGGTAACAACGCTTCAAATTTAATATTGGAATCGTTATAGGCTTCAAAAGAGCTCAATTTCAGCATCACATCCTCGCGGTAACTATCAAACATATTATCCACTAAGGAGAGGATGATATCTATGCTTTCCTGTTCTTCTTTATCCCAATTTACGGCGTACTTTTTTATCCTTGCTTTTAGATCGGGGTATTCCTTATCCAGCAAATGATTCATAGCTACTTTGTCCACGTTGTCGCTTCCGGTTTGAACGTAGTACCATTTGGTGATCAATAATTTTGAACGATTCAGCAAATTATCCAGATCTTTTAAGATGGCAACTGAGGGGTTATAAACTGTTGTTACCTGATCCGTTTTCTTACGGCTTTCATTAAGCGTATTGGTAGTAAATATGGATGCTGCTATAAACAGAAACAGGATGACTCCAAAACCAAGTCCTATCTTTCTTCCGATTGTTAACCTGAATCCCATAAAACAATGTTTTAGAACAATGAATTATTTTCTCTCCATCAAATCCAGCAGTCGTTTAAAATCGTTTGACTTTTGAAATTCGTTCAAACTAAAATAAATGCTGTAAAGTCCGTACAGTGTTTCTTTCCTGCTTGGATCAATCCTATAAGCGTGTTCCAAATAGGGTAACGATTGTCTGTAAAATGAATAGGTATTATCCTGAGCATCATTTAATGTAGGAATATCTGTTCCATAATCCAGCTGCCTGATCAAATTCGCTCCATGCTCATAATAAAGTGCACCAATGTTGTAATAGGCAGAAGTATTATTAGTATCTAAAATGATGATTTTGCTATATGCATCTACCGCTAATTTCAACAATTCTCCTTTTTTATTTTTGTTGGCTTCCTTGATTTCTTTTTTTACATCCGGTGCATCTTCAAAAATTTTGGAATAAACAGATCCCAGCGCATGTAAAAATTTGATATTATATTGTTTTAAATTTTCTTTTGACGTGTCTATCAGCGTATAATACTCTTTAAATTGTTCAAAGGTTTCAATTCCCTGTTTATAATCTATAGAGTCAAGACTGGTGCAGGCATCGTTATACAAAGTAGTTGTTAGATATTTAATATTCTTTTTGTTTTCGGCTATAGTTGCTTTTGTCGTATCAAGTGCCAACGATTGTTTAAATGCTTTTAATGCTTCCATACGGGAATGAGACGCCTTATCCTTTTTTTCCCATTTGTTATAGATGGATTTATAAATAAATCCACGATAATACCAGACATTGCCGTCCTTTGCAGCCAGTGGATCGGCAGTAAGCTGATCAATGGTCATTTTAGCACTGTCCAGATTGCCCTTTTGTAAATGAGCGATGGCCACACGCAGTGGATCCTCCTCCTGTGCATTTACAAGCGATGCAATCAGCAGAAATAAAATCATTCCAAGCCCTTTTACTACATACTTCATGTTGATTTAATTTTACTTATTATTTTACCTGTATTGCCAGCTCAACCAAACTGGAGGCAACTTTTAACTTGTATCGTTCTATATTCGATTTATTCAATTCTATTTTTTGTTTGTTTTCCTGTACCACAAAATTAATTCCCGCGCCTTTGGCCGCCAAACCGGCTTTATCTGTAATAATCAATGTGCTTTTATTTTTATTATTCTCAATTACTTCGGTTAGTTGTGTGGAATTGTCGGAGAGAATATAGATGATATGGCATCCGATATCACTTGTCGGAGAAATATTTTTTATTTCCAGGTGCTGATTGCCCACTGTTTTTACAGTGGCCATTTTATTTAACTCATTCACCAATTCATTGTTGTTACCGATAATGCCAATAACGAAATTGCCTTGTTTATAGCTTTCAGGCCACTCAATATATTTTGTGAAATTATAGATGTAGATGGCCTTAATTTTCGCAGACGTTTCTTCCGGCCGGCCGGGTGCCAGTGATAAAAATACAATAGAAAGAAATAGGAAGATCTTTTTTTTCATTCTAAACTATTGAAATAAGGCACTATAAGCGATTCTTATCAAACAAATATAAAGCTTTTTTAATTAAAACGGGAGTTCATAAAAAAAAGAGCTTTGGTAAACTATTTCCACCTTTTCAACAGCATGAGTTTCATAACCCTTTACTGTAAGTATTGTTAATTGAACGCTTTTTGCTTCAATTTGAAGTTATCATGAAATATCTTAAACGTCACATTTTCATTATTTGCATCTTTGTCAGCATCCTGAGCGCTTGTCGTTCTCATAAGCAGTTAAGCTCAACTGAAAATAAAGATGGGAAAGCATCCACTACGAGGCCACAACAAATTAAAAAAAGCTATGCTGCTCTCCTTGGTGTTGACGAAAATAAAATTGAGAACGTTGCATTGTATACACTAATTGATGATTGGTATGGAACCAACTATAAATACGGAGGATGCAGCAAGGATGGTATTGACTGCTCTAATTTTGCCGGGATTATTTATCAGGAAATTTATAAAAAGAAATTAACGGGCTCCTCTGCTGCTATATTCAATCAATGTATACCGGTTAAAAAAGATGAATTGCAGGAAGGTGATTTGCTGTTTTTTAAAATCGAAAAAAATACGATTTCACATATTGGGGTGTACCTGCAAAATAATAAGTTTGTGCATGCTACTACAAAAAAAGGTGTAATGATCAATGATTTGAATGAAACGTATTATAAGACGTATTTTTTTAAGGGAGGAAGAACGAAGCTAGATTAGCTGAGTAAGGAAAGCATGGCGATATAGAAACGTCAAAGGTATTAAAAACCTTTGGCGTTTGTCTATTTTACTAATTCCTCAATAATCTTATCTACACTCACTCCTTCCGCTTCTGCTTTATAATTGCGAACGATACGGTGACGAAGAATGGCGGCAGCAACTGCTTTTACATCTTCAATATCCGGTGAATATTTTCCTTTCATCAAGGCGTTGCATTTGGCACCGATCACCAAAAACTGTGAAGCTCTCGGTCCTGCTCCCCAGGAGAGATAAGTATTTGCGATATCTGCAGCATGGGTTGTACCCGGTCTTGTTTTAGAAGAAAGTTTCACGGCATACTCCATAACATTATCACTTACCGGAATTTTACGAACCAATTCCTGGAAATAAATAATTTCTTCTGTGCTCAATACTTTTTTCAATTGTACTTTATGATCTGCTGTTGTATTTTTTACCACCTGCAATTCATGCTCAAACTTTGGGTAATTGAGCCATACATTAAACATAAAACGATCCAGTTGGGCTTCCGGTAATGGATAGGTCCCTTCCTGTTCAATCGGGTTTTGGGTAGCCAGTACAAAGAATGGATTACCTAATTCGTATCGTTTACCGGCAGTCGTTACGGTACGTTCCTGCATCGCTTCTAAAAGCGCTGCTTGTGTTTTAGGTGGTGTTCGGTTGATCTCATCGGCCAAAATAATGTTGGCGAATAAAGGGCCTTTTATAAATTTAAAATTACGATCCTCTCCTAAAATTTCTGAACCGATGATGTCGGAAGGCATTAAATCGGGAGTAAACTGAATACGGTTGTAACTCAAACCAAGTACATCCGCAATGGTGTTTACCAATAGTGTTTTTGCTAGACCAGGCACACCAATCAGCAAACAATGTCCTTTACTAAAAATAGAAATTAAGACATCCTTCACTACTTCATCCTGACCGATGATGACCTTACTGATTTCTGAATTTAACTCCTTATATTTTTCAACAAAGGCATTTACTGCCTCAACATCCGATTTATACATAGGCTAATTAATTAGTGCTCCATTTTGCATTAAATGTGCAGGTTTTGTAATCGTCTGTTATCCGAACATACGTATTCGCTACTTTCCTGTTTACCCACTCTTTTATTATTTCCTGTTGTTTTTTCTGCAGGGCCATACTCTGCACTTTTTGGTAATCGTCTTTTAAATTGAGTTTGTGTGGATCCGTATGCGTTTTCAAATACAAAATTCGGTACGCTTGCTTTCCATCATGCGTGGAAAAAGGCATAGGCTTCGTGAATTCCCCAACTTTTAATTTATCGATGGCAAATGCGACAGATTGGTCCATTTGACCAATTTCATCCATTTGAAAACGGGAAGAGCCGCTGTATGGATTTAATATCAGTCCTCCACTGTTTTTTGTATCATCGTCATTTGAATATTTTGCTGCAGCTTCTGCAAAAACAAGAGAATCACTGTGTGAAATCCTATCATAGATGGAATCCAAAGAAATTTTAGCTCTTAACAAATCACCCGGTTCTATTTTAGGCGAAATCAATATACTTCGCGCATCTACAACATCACCTCGTCGTTGTATCAATTGTACAATAAAATATCCGTAAACGGTTTCAAACACTTCGCTAATCTCACCCGGTTTTAATTTAAATGCCCAGGCATCCCATTCCGGCACAAATTGCCCGCGTTGAATTCCTTCATACAAACCACCCTTACTTGCAGAACCCGGATCCTGAGAGTACAGGCCGGCCATCGCAGCAAAACTACTTTCTCCCCGGGTAATACGGTCACGTATTCCCTTAATTCTTTCCTTGGCTTCTTTTTTTGCCTCTACAGTCACGGTAGGTTTTCTTACAATTTGTCCAACCTCTACTTCACTATTAATAAAAGGGATAGAATCTTCCGGAATGTTTTCAAAATATGTCTTTACCTCATTTGGTGTAACATTCACATCAGTGGTAATTTTACCTTGCATTTTTTGTGCAAGTAATAAATCGCGTACATTATCTTTCAAATCGGATTTAAAATCATCAATCGACTTTCCATAAAACTCTACGAATCGCTCTTCTGAACCAAATTGCTGGATAAAGTAGTTCATACGTCTGTCCTGCTCCTGTTCAACTTCTGCATCGGTCACCGTTAAACTATCTTTTTGCGCTTGTGTCAATAATAGTTTTTGGTATAATAGATCTTCCAGAACTTTACACTTTCCTTTTTCACCCAGTTGTATTTGTTCAGCAGCCATTTGCTGGAATTGTGCATCCACTTCCGATTGTAAAATAATGTTTCCGCCAACGATGCCAACAATGCGATCCACAACAGTTTCGCTCACTGGGTTAATTTGTGCTTTAGCAGAAAATGTGCAAAAAAATAAAAAAATAAAAATTACAGCTTTAGTGGCCCGGTTTGTCATCGATTAAAATTTCAATTTTATTATTATTAACTGCGTCGTTGTAAACATCTTCTTTCATCTTTGTTATCAACTGCAGTTTTCGTTTATTTAAAATTATGTTTCTTATGTTGTCTGTTTCAAAACTGATGGGTGACAAACTGTTCCTGATTTTAAATCCTTTAATGTTCACAAAATAATTAAACAAAGAGTCACTTACTTCTACAAAGCGATTATTCTGCAAAAATAATTCTTTATTATAGGTCTGAATCGGAATTTCCTTTAACAAATCGTCAAAAAATAACCAGGAGCTGTCATCTAAATAAAAATTTGCCGCAAATTGATGGCAATAGCTGGCTAGTTGTTCCTTGTCTTTGGGTTCATCTGATTTATACCATTCTTTCAGTTTTTTCATTTCAGGTGCTGTTTTATTCACCTTTATGTATATTACTTTAATGATATTGTCTTTTAACTCAAAGTTGGCTTTGTTATTATTGTAGTATTCTTCAATTTCCTTTTCTGTAACAACGGTATCCAGTTTTTGAGCGACCAGCTCTTTTTCATAAGCAAATGCGATCAATGAGTTGCGGTAATCCTGCAACTGTTTTTCTACATTTTTTTTATCTTCGGGCAGGTTGCTCTCTGCTTTTTGGATAACCAATGTTTCATGTATCCAATTATCAATAAATTTCCGGATAAGCTCCACACTATCTTTGGCGGAGGAACCAAAAGGAACAAGATCCTTTATGTCATCTTCATAAAGATAAGCTGTATTTGCACGTGCAATCACTTTTCGGTTTTGATCTGCTGCATTTTCCTTTTTCCGATTGCAGGCAATCAAAACAAGCAGCAGGCAACAATATAAACAGGTACGATTCAAATTGGCTCTTTATAAAATGCTATAAGAGTTATGACATAGCATCATAACTCTTATAGAAAAATTTTACATACAATTATTTTACTGTTGCTAATACAGTTTTATCAATCTGCACTGCATATTTTTTCTTCAGTGACTCGATCCATTCTTTTTCAAGGTATGCCTGGTAATCAGCTGTTACCAATCCTTTTGAATCCTGATATGATTTTGGAGTAGGTGCCAATAATTTGTTCACCACCACAATTACTACCTTTTTGTTTTTATCATCTTGTATATCTGCAGATGTACCTGGGTTCCAGCTTTTATCCAAAAATTCATTTTCTCCTTTATTAAACACACGGGTTTCTACAGAAAGATTTAATTGAGAATCTTTGTTAAGCTCTTCCAGTATTTCTTTTTCTGTTTTTTTCTTTGCTAACAATTTACGAAGTTGTTTTGCTACTTTTTCATTTGCAGCGGTGTAAACAGAAGCATCCGCACGCTCTTCCCACAAATATTTGTTTTTATTATTTTCATAAAACTCCTTTGCACCAGTTGTATCTTTTACTGCTTTGCTCCATACTTTTTGATCCGTAAGTTCAAATAATAAAATACCATCTCTGTACTCCTGCATCAATGCTTTAAATTCCGGGTATTTTTGATCCAACCTGCTTTCTTCATAGGCAATAACACTCTCATCTACAAATTGAGCATATAAAGGATCTACAACTGCAATCGGATCCACTTTAGGGCGTTGTGTCTGGTGTGCCGCCAGGAAGTTCGCAAAATCAGTTTGTGTATATACTTTATCATTCAGATTAAACATGGGCTTTTTCAATTTTTCTGCTTTTACTGCATCCCACGTTCCTCTGAAGAAGTTGGTATCAATTAATTTATAAAATTCATCACGCGCTTTTAAGTTTTCTTTGAATTTATATTCTGTTTTTGTTTTCGCAATCAGTGATTCGCGCCCCACTTGAGAACGTGAATCTTTAGAAACTTTTGATTTCAATTCTCCTTTCATTGCTTCAAAAGAAGGAACACCACGTTTATCAAGTAATTTAATAATGTGCCATCCGTATTTTGTGCGGATGATGGAGCTATACTCTCCTTTTGATTTAATTGCAAATGCGGCTTCTTCAAATTCTGCAGGCATTCTTCCTGTTCCAAACCAAGGTAGTTCTCCGCCTTTTTTTGCGGAAGATTTATCATCTGAATATTGACTTGCAAACTCATCAAATTTGCCACCTGCTTTTAGTTTATCATAAATTTCAGTCATTTTTGTATATAACTTCACAGAATCCTCCGCTGTCATATGTGGCGGAGTTCGAATCATGATATGCGCGGTTAACACCTCACCTTGCGCTTTACGTTTGTCAATTACTTTTACGATGTGATATCCGTAACGTGTACGAACAGGCATGGACACTTCTCCTACTTTGGTATTGTACGCAGCACTTTCGAATGGGTAAACCATTTGCAATGCAGTGAAATAACCCAGGTCTCCGCCATTCTCAGCAGCTGAAGGGTCATCTGATAATCCTTTCTCCGCTGCTACTTTTGCGAAATCCTCTCCCTTTAAAATACGGGCGCGGATTTTCATAATTTTGTTATACGCTTCTAACGTATCTTTTGGTAAGGCTGTCTCACTTACTTTAATCAGAATGTGAGCAGCATGTACATCCATATTCAAACGGTCATACGTCTCTTTCAAAAGCTGTTCGTTTACATCTTTATCAGTTAAATAAGGTTGTGCTAATTGCTTGCGATAACCTGCCAATTCATCTCTAAATGCTTTTGCAGTATCCAAACCAAGCTCTTCTGCTTCTTTTACTTTCAATTTAAAGTTCACAAAGAGATCCAGGTATTCATTTAAAGACTTTGCGTCTTTAGCAGTTTCTTTGGAGTTATTTTTATGATACACATTTTCAAACTCTGATACTGTAACATTGTTTCCGCCAATTGTCATTAAGACAGCCTGGTCGTTCTTTTGTGCCATAGAACCGGATATTACAAACGTTGCAATAGAAGCGAGTGTAAATCGAATAATAGCAGATTTTTTCATATAACTGATTTTTTATTTAGGGAAACAAATGTAGCTAATTATAGTGTGTTTCAAAATAAAACATCGCCAATTTTTGAAAGCGCTGTTCTGTTAATTTTTGTTAAGTTTTAGGGTGTTTTTTATAAAAAAAGGGTGTTTTTATGACAATTTCTATCAGTTATTACCCAAAACACCAAAAGACGTGTATTCTGGTTCGTTTATCGTTCTCTTCACACCTGAATTTCCATACGTATCAATTAATTTAACGCAGATTCTTCATCTCTTACTCATAATTGAACACACCATACTTTTCGTATAGTT
>DASRRA010000407.1:0-7657 GCA_035696085.1 Bacteroidia bacterium
GTGCTAAAAATAATACAGCTCAACCGGCTGATTTCAATCACGGACTTTCTGAAGGTGTTGGTTTCATCCATGCTTTTAAATACAATTCAGCAAAAACAATTTCTGATGCAGACATCGCAACATTATTGGGATATTTCCAAACAAACGGTGTTGTTAATTTATATAAAGTACAAGTTTCTAAATTAGATGAGGCGATCAATAAAATGGCAGCCATCTTTAATATAGATCCAACAAAAGTACCTTAAGTTTTTGTTAGTATAGTTTGGTGCGGTCTGCCGAAAGGCAGGCCGTATTTTTAATTTTGTGAGCATGTTCAATAAAAAAAGTATTTCTATTATTTGTTTAAGCCTTTTCAGCTTACTGATTGTACAGTGTAAAAAAAAATCCCATGATGAGGATTTGAACTCGGGTGACTCGTTTGATAAAGAAGCTATGCTGGCCAATTATGCAGATAATATTATTTTCCCTGCTTATACAAATTTTAAATATGCCGTTGATAGTCTTGATAAAACGACCGATAACTTTGTAAAGGACCCAACGCCAATTAATTTACAGGCGCTGCAAGTTTTTTTTGTCAAAGCGTATATTCGTTATCAATCCGTTTCTACATTTGAATTAGGACCAGCGGATGGAGAACTCTTCAGGTCGAGCGCCAATATTTTTCCCTGTGATACCACGAAGATTAATTCAAAAATCAGCATCGGAAATTTTGATCTCTCAACGGTAAGCGATATTGATGCGAAAGGTTTTCCCGCATTGGATTTTTTATTATTTAACTCCAAACAAAACAGCACAATTATTTTATCACGCTTTACAACAGCTGGGAATGCAGAGAATGCAAAGAAATATCTCAGTACTGTTGTTGCCGAACTGAAACACAAAAGCGATGTGATTTATAATGGCTGGAGTGCAACAGGAGGAAACTATATTGCTACATTTAAGAATAACCTGGGAAGCAGTGTAGGCAGCTCATTGGGATTGATGATCAATCAATTCAACCTGAATTTTGAAAATTTAAAAAATGCACGTGTTGGTATTCCCTTGGGAAAAAAATCCTTAGGCATTATCTATCCCAATAAAGTAGAGGCTTTTTATAGTGGTCAATCATTTGCCATGGCCCTTGAACAGATAAAAAGTATAGAAGATGTATATTTGGGAAGAGGTGCAAATGGTATTGACGGGTTGGGCTTTGAAGATTACCTGATTGCTTTGAAAACAGAGCATCCGTCCGGACAACTGAGTGATGTTATTAAAGCCAAAATTAGCGCAATTAAGCAAGAGCTTTTAAAATTTCAGGGAGGTGTATTCTCTGAAATGATTACACAAGATCCAGCACAATTTGAAAACCTGTACCAGCAAATTTTCCAACTAACAGTACTGATAAAAGTAGATATGCCTTCAGCATTTGGGGTGATGATCACGTACGAAGACAATGACGGTGACTAATACCATAAAGAAAATCCTTAGCTATACGGAACAAACAGTTTCCATTGCTCCACTTTCTATGTTTCGTATCTTATTTGGAGCAATGATGCTTGCAAGTATTCTTCGATTTGCCTGGAAAGGCTGGATCTATAAATTATACATTAAGCCCGTTTTCTATTTTTCCTATTATGGTTTCGAATGGGTAAAACCATTGGGTGATCCCGGTATGTATATCATTTTTGCTGTGATGGGCATAGCGGCCTTGTTTGTGATGCTGGGTTTATTCTATCGCTTTTCTGCCATTGTATTTTTCTTAACGTTTACGTATGTGGAGTTGATTGATAAAACCAATTACCTCAATCATTACTACTTTGTAAGTATCATTTCATTTCTTTTGATTCTGCTACCGGCCGGAAATTATTTTTCCATGGATGTCTTGCGTCGTCCAAGCAAACGAACAACGCATATTCCAAGATTGTTTATTCTTGTTTTGCAATTGCAGTTAGGGCTCGTTTATTTTTATGCGGGTGTTGCCAAGTTAAATCCGGATTGGTTATTCGAAGCCATGCCTTTGCGTATTTGGTTACCGGCACATACGGATTTACCCATCATCGGGCCGATGATGGATAAGGTTTGGATAGCCTATTTTTTCAGCTGGTTTGGGGCTATTTATGATTTAACCATTCCCTTCCTGCTGCTGGGAAAAAAGACCAGGGGCTTCGCTTACTTTTGTGTGGTGGTATTTCATGTGATGACCTTCCTGTTGTTTCAAATCGGTATGTTTCCCTTCATCATGATTATCTGTACCTTGATTTTTTTTCCAGAGCCGTTTCATCAACGCATGATTGCAAGCATACAAAAGGTCACCGGACGATTTAAGCGAACATCCTCAACAGCTATAGATAAAATGTATATTTTTGATCCCCTTGTAAGAAAGGGATTGATGACAATTATCCTTGTTCATTTTACATTGCAGCTGTTGATTCCTTTCCGGTATGTATTGTATCCGGGGAAATTATTTTGGACCGAACAGGGTTTTCGTTTCTCCTGGAGGGTTATGCTGATGGAAAAAGCAGGCAAGGCTTTTTTTTATGTGAGGGATCCTGCCACCGGGCGTAGCGGTGAAACGATGATGGATAATGATTTGACCGTGAACCAGGAAAAAATGATGGGTACACAACCCGATATGATTTTGCAGTATGCACATTATTTAAAAAAGAAATATCAGGCACAGGGAATTGCTAATCCGGAAATACGAGTGGAGTGTTATGTGACCTTGAACGGAAGTGGAAGCCGTTTATTTATTGATAAAACAGTTGATTTAGCGAAGCAGGAAGACAGCTTTAAAAATAAAAACTGGATACTTCCTTTTGAAAAATAGAGATGAAAAATAAATTCTTAGTTGGGATTGTTGTTTTTTTTTGCTGCTGCAATGCATTGATTGCACAGGATACAGTTGTTACGGATAAAAAGGAAAAAACAAAAAAGTTGCATGAAGTAACCATCAACGCAGATAAGGATAATCATTTTGGCATTACCCGCTTGAAACAGGTGGAAGGAACAGCAGTTTATGCCGGAAAAAAATCGGAAGTGATTGTGATGAGCGATGTCAACGGAAATACTGCCACCAATAATTCACGACAGATTTATTCAAAAATATCCGGACTCAATATCTGGGAAAGTGATGGAGCCGGTATTCAGCTGGGAATAGGTGGACGAGGATTAAACCCCAACCGAGTTACCAATTTTAATACCCGCCAAAATGGTTATGATATCAGTGCCGATGCACTTGGATACCCGGAGAGTTATTACACACCACCAACAGAAGCACTTGAGCGTATAGAAATAGTACGTGGTGCAGCTTCTTTGCAATATGGAACACAGTTCGGAGGGTTTGTAAATTTTAAATTTAACAAGGGCCCAACGAATAAACCAATAGAAGTGACCGCCCGCCAAACACTTGCCTCGTTTGGATTTTACAATGCATTTACGTCTTTAGGCGGTACCCTTGCAAAAGGGAAACTAAATTATTATACATTTTACCAATATAAAAAAGGAGATGGCTGGAGACCCAATTCTCATTTTGATGTGCACACTGCTTTTGCCGGATTAACCTATCAGGCTACTTCTAAATTCAAAATTGGTATTGAATACACATTTATGCAATACCTCGCCAAACAGGCAGGCGGCTTGACCGACAAGCAATTTCAAGAAAACCCACGCCAATCTAATAGAGCTAGAAATTGGTTTCATGTAACCTGGAATCTGGCCGCCGTTACAATGGATTATGAATTTAACGAAACGAGTCGCCTTAATTGGAGAACCTTTGGGCTGTATGCGCAACGGGATGCATTGGGCAACCTCGGGAAAATTAATCGTGCGGATCCGCCTAATTCTTACCGTGATTTGCTCCAGGATAAATTCAGAAATGCAGGAAGTGAATTGCGTTATCTGAAAAATTATTCGTTGTTGAAAAACATATCTACCTTCCTTGTTGGCGCGCGTTACTACAGAGGGCTCACCTTGCGCAAGCAAGGTTTAGGAAGTAATGGTGAAGGTTCAGACTTCTATTATCTCCATCCGGACAGTTTGGAACATTCCGATTATCATTTCCCAAGTCAGAATGTATCGTTGTTTGCAGAAAATGTTTTTCGCATTACATCCAAACTCGCTATTACACCTGGAATACGTTGGGAGTACATCAACACCAACTCTGATGGGTATTATCATTTTCAGAATAAAGACCTGGCTGGAAATGTTTTGTATGAAGAGTATGTTCGGGATGATAAGAGTAGCTACAGAAACTTAGCATTAGTAGGTATGGGCATTAGTTATAAATTTAATCTCAACATGGAGCTGTATACGAACTACTCCCGAAACTACCGCTCCATCAACTTCAATGACATGCGTATCGTAAACCCCAATTCAAGAGTGGACTTGAATTTACATGATGAAAAGGGCTATTCGGCTGATATTGGTTTGAGGGGAAACATTAAGGAGTTGATCAATTATGATATCAGCTTATTTTATTTGAAATATGATGATAGAATCGGTTCCATTCAAAAAACAGATCCGATCACCTCTGAGGTGTATCGATTCCGCACAAATGTGTGTGACTCCCGTAACCTGGGTTTAGAAAGCTTTGTAGAACTGGATGTTTTTAAATTAATTGCCGGTAAGAATCGTAAATTGGGTATTTCCGTGTTTTCCAATTATTCTTTCATTGATGCCCGTTATATTAACAGTACAGAACCATCTGTAAAAAATGGAAACTTTGTGGAGTATGCACCCGCTCATATTTTGAGAACCGGATTGGGAGTGTCGTACAAAGATTTTAAAATAACCTATCAGTATGCCTATACATCTGAACAATTTACAGAAGCAACCAATACAAAACTAACTTCCGATGCAGTAGACGGTATGATTCCAGCCTATACCGTAAGTGATTTATCCCTCGGTTACACCTTTAAATGGTTTTCTTTGTTTACAGGCATCAACAACCTGATGAATGAGATGTACTTTACCCGCCGTGCTGATGGCTATCCGGGACCAGGAATCATCCCATCCGATGGCAGAAGCTACTATCTTACCTTACAGATTAAAATTTAAGAATACCCAATTGTAGGTATTGAGGCACTTTCCTAAAATGGGTAATTTCGCACATCATTTCAACTAAGTTCAATGAAAGCGAATCACGTACTTCTATTTTATTTTCTACTCGTTCTAAATTCAGTACAAGCGCAGGTTTTGACAAAGGAAGATTCCTTAACTGCAGGATTGATACAGCGTGATGCTGCTACAGTACTATCTGGTTATGGAAGCATTAAATACCAGCATGATGTGAACAACAATGTTGCCCGTGCCAATGTGGACAGGGTTATTTTATTTGTTGGGCATAAATTCAGCAAAAAAATTTCATTCTTCTCGGAGCTGGAGCTGGAAGATGCAAAAGTAGCTGGAGGGGAAGCAGGAGGGGAAATTGCATTAGAGCAGGCCTTTCTTAAATTCAATGTCAACAACGATCTTTATATTACTGCTGGACTGTTTACACCACGTATTGGCATCATCAACGAAAACCATTTGCCAACTACCTTTAATGGGAACGATCGCCCGTTTGTTGAAACATTGATTATTCCTGCTACCTGGAGAGAAATAGGAATAGGTTTGTATGGAAACGTAAGAGCTGTACCCGGCTTAAACTATTCGGCTGCGCTCGTGAATGGATTGAATTCAGCGGGTTTTGAAAATGGTTCCGGAATAAAAGGTGGACGATTTGAAGGACGGGATGCAAATGCTTCAGCGTTAGCCGTTACTGGTGCACTATTGTACTATATTAAAAATTTTAGGGTACAGGCATCTGCTTATTATGGTGGCAGTGTTGGATTAACAAAAAATGAAGCTGATAGTTTGCTGTTGGTATACGGTTCCTTTGGAACTCCGGTTGGTGTTTATGAGGGAGATGTACAATATCATAACAAGGGCTTATCTGTGAAAGCTTTGGTGACAACCGTTCAAATTCCGGATGCAAAAAGAATCAACAGGGCATATGCAAATAACACACCCGAAGCAATGCTTGGGTATTATGGCGAGATCGGATACAATGTACTTCGTCTTTTTAAAGAAACAGAAAAGAACCTGACTGCTTTTGTGCGTTATGAAAACCTTAATATGAATTATAAACTTCCTTCCAATGGATTGGTAAACGGAACCATCGATCAACAGTATGTAATTGGTGGTTTAACCTTTCAACCGGTAAGAGGAGTTACTGTAAAAGCAGATTATATTTTTAAAAGCACTGGAGATGTGAACCCTGCATTGGTGATCAATCCTTTTCCTACAGGCCGCCCTTACCAGCGCCAGCAAGGATTTTTTAGTTTAGGTGTTGGATATAGTTTTTAATATGGAAAACCGCAGGGAATTTATAAAACATTCGTGTAAGTTGTGTTTAGGTGGTTTAGCCTTGGGATGGTTGACTACACAACTGGCCGCCTGTTCATCTTTACCTATTGTAAAAGCGGTGAATGACAAAGGAATGATTAACGTTCCTGTTTCCTCTTTTACAGAAAAAAATAATTTGGTAATTGTTCGCAACGGCGAACTGGAATATGACATACTTCTTGTTAAATTCGGGAATACCTATACCGCTTTGCAAATGAAATGCACTCACCAGGATAATCCATTGGTAGTGAATTCAACAGGATTGTTTTGTTCTGTTCACGGAAGTGGGTTTGATTTGAATGGGAATGTTACCAAAGAGCCTGCATTGAGGCCTTTAAAGAAATACGCGATACAATTAAATGAATCATCAATACTCATAAGTCTATAGTCTACAAAAATGAAAAAAACAATATTCGCGCTTGCTACTTTAACAGGCCTATTTGCGATAAACGCCTGCAAAAAGGATCCGGTAGTAGAACCAAACGATGTTCCGGTTGTAACTGGTGATGTCTATCTGAACCAATTGTCATTGAATGTAATTCAATCAACCTATAATGATCTTGCAACAAATTCTGAAAAATTATATGTTGCGATTGAAGAGTTCAATACTTCGAGTAGTGAAGCGAATTTAACTGTGTGTAAAACATTGTGGAAAGCTACCCGTCAGTGCTGGGAGCAATCAGAAGGTTTCTTGTTTGGTCCGGTTGCTACCGGTAACATTGATCCGCGTATTGATACCTGGCCGGTTAACTATGTGGACCTGGATTCTGTTTTAAACAATGGTCCTAAACCCATTACTGCAACCTACGTGGATGGATTAGAAGATGCGCTAAAAGGATTTCACCCGGTTGAGTATTTATTGTTTGGAAAAGATGGTTCCAAAACGGCAACGCAATTAACTGATCGTGAGAAAGAATATTTAATTGCACTGGCTGATAACTTAAGAAAGCTGACGAAGGAAGCTTCATCCAGCTGGAATCCAGCTAATGCAGATAATTACAGCGAAGTGTTTACAAAACCCGGAAATGATAATAAAGTATACAAAACATCCCTAGATGCCTATACAGAAGTGGTAAATGCAATGGCCGGTATTTGTGATGAGGTAGCAAATGGTAAGATGGAAGAGCCTTTAGCAGCAAATGATCCTTCTTTAGAAGAGTCACCATTTGCACAAAACTCCATTAAAGATTTTACTAATAATATCATCAGTGTGCAGAATGTGTATCTTGGAAAATATGCAGGTACAGATGGAGCCGGATTGGATGATGTAATAAAGGAAAACAATTTGGCATTG
>DASRRA010000408.1:0-7954 GCA_035696085.1 Bacteroidia bacterium
AAGCTTCACCCACGGTTCCTCTTCTATAAATACCTTCTTTTTCAAACAAGGGAACTAAATCATCCGGTTTTCTTTTTTGAGAAAAAACAGGATCATGCACTTTGGTTTTCATCGTACACAGCTCACCTTTTTCATTGATCAATTTAGCCGTGTAAATTTTTGTATGATAAACGGGGTACCTAAAATCAACAGCATCTTCCAACGTGTGCAAATTGGTACAAGAGGTATTTAAAGGTACACCGATATTCAATATTTTTCCATTTTGAAGCGCTAATTTATAATAGGGAGAATTTTCGTTGTAAGGTGTCAGTTGATCAAAGTGAGTATTCGTAAAATAATCCGCCATAGCACCTATTGCACAAACAGAATCGGTAGGATGTAAACTTCTTTTGGCACCTGATAAATTCCGGATGTATTCGGTAACAGCTCCTGCTCTTGAAGGTGAATTTTTTACATCAAATACTGGATCCTGATCCAGGTAATATTTACTAAATGTGTGATGCGCAAAACAAGGGCAAAGCAAGGTTCCTTCTTCTCCAATAATATCCAACAACGCATCCACTAATGTTTTAGCGCCTTCTGCAACATACCCCATTTTACTTAAACTGCTGTGAACAATTACCTGATCCCCTTTTTGAATTCCCAGCTTCAACAAATCGGATTTTAAACTATCAAAAGAAATAACGTCATTCTTTCTTTTCTTTTCTTCCAGCTGAATCCGTTTACCAAACTTCTTTACACTCCTCCCCCAATCAATTACAAAAGGGCAGTATTTTTTCAAGAAGGAAAACAGCTTAACTTTTACTGACATGGTTAGAAAAAGATCGTTGTGAAATTATTTTTTTACTGCGTATGCAATCATTTGCTCATATACATCTTTCCAGCCTTTCCATAGCTTTTGATCATTTAATGAATCATTGTGCCACAGACTTATAAAGGTTCCATCCACCTTTTTCACCTCATCAATCAATGGAGCAATATGCTGCATGGCTTCAGAAGGTCCAATGTACATGTAATACTTCAGTGTACCTTCCATAATTGCAAATGGATGGATCTTGAGGTTTGTTTCCAACTCATTATCCAGGTCATAAAAATTAAATGGTGTACAAATGCTTGCTCTGAAGCCTACCAATGAAGCATATCCCATCGTATAATCATCCGTAATATCCAGGTCAATCAGATTTCTATAGGTTTCCGGAAGTGTTAATTTTAAAAAGTGTTGTCGGCTATTGGTTATTTCTCTATGCATAACCCTTGATAAACGCATCACTTCCTTCTTTAATTGTTCCTTACTTTTATTAGATCCATATGATGGATGAACTCCTACGTCCGCATAGTCACCAAGCATTTTAATAAGCGCTTGAAATTTCTTACTTTCTACCGGAAGGTTCTTGTCATTTACACCATAATCTCCTAGCAGAAAAAAATAAACACTTTTAAAATTGTATTTTTTCAGCATTTCCAATTGAAATGTATAGGTATCATAAGGGTCTTTCTGCAAGCCAAGTAATACGTTTGTGCGTTCTGCTATTTCTGAAAAATCTCCTTTAAAAAGGGCTTTCAAATATCCACCAATACTTCTTGTTACCCCTTTCTCTTTGTAAGCATACGCATTATCGATATCAATGGTCGACACAAACTCATATTTTCGTTCAGGGAAATGTATGGTTGGAAATTTCTGCTGAATCAATTCCTTTAACCATTTTGCCCAAATATTGACCAAAGGTTTTTGTAAAAATTTATATGCGTAAGCTAAACTGTCTTTGGGATCAAAGCGATCATGCGAATCGCGTATATGCGGCAAATACTCTTCATAACGGCTTACCAGGTAAAAACTGGTTGCAAATACATCAAAAGGAAGCGTTGAAAGTTTGCCGGTAGCAAAAAAAGCAGGGCAATCGTTATAATTAAAAACGGTGATGTTTTGTTCAGTAATTCCAGTTTCAAATAATATGTTTCGTGACAAAAAGAAAAGCTCATCACTAACCGGGTTGTTTGTATAACTTATCCGCTCTTCTGTATGCGCTTTGAATAAAGCTATATCAGAGGTAAGCATAAAATTAATTCCCAATATATCTTTAAACAACAAGTTAAAGATGTATTTATTGCGGTGTGTAATTTTATGTGTGTAAACCAGTAACATAATTAGTTAATGTTGGTGAGCATCTCTTTACAAATAAATTCAGCTGTTTTCCCATCTCCAAAAAAAGCAGGAAACTGTATACTTGCCTGAAAGAAATGAGATACTGCATTTAAAATTTGAGTTTCATTGGTATCTACCAATAGAGCAGCTCCACAGGACACCAGCTCTATCCACTCCGTTTCCGATCGTAAAATCACACATGGCTTTTTAAAGAAAAATGCTTCCTTTTGAACCCCACCAGAATCTGTAATAACCAGTTTTGAATTCTTCTCCAGACAAATCATTTCAAGAAACGAGACTGGGGGGATAATTTTAATATTCTTATTGGATTTAATCTCCTTGTACAACTCAGGCGTCTGCTCCAATTGCTTGGCTGTACGTGGATGCAAGGGGATAACAATTTCTATTTTTTTTGTTTCTGCCACTTTTTTTATGGCAGAAAAAATAGAACTCAATCGAACTGGATCATCTGTATTTGTGTTCCTGTGAATCGTTGCCAAAATAAATTCATTCGGGGCAATATCATTATCTTTTAGAATAGTACTCTTCTTTTCTGCTATTTCAGAAAAATAAATGCTATTGTCGTACATAATATCTCCGCAGTGATATATTTTGGGATTGTTGATGTTATAAGGTGCTATATTCTTTTCTTTAAATCCTTCTTTCAGCAAATTGTCATATCCTGTCTTTGTCGGACAAAAAAGAAGTGTTGAAACATGATCGCATAAAATACGATTGACTTCCTCCGGCATTAATTTATTGAAAGAGCGCAATCCAGCTTCAATGTGTATAACCGGAATATTTATTTTAGAAGATGCTATGGCTCCGGATAACGTAGAGTTGGTGTCTCCGTATACAACAATACAACTGGGTTTTTCTGCTTGAATTACTTTTTCAATACCGCTGATCATTGCTCCGGTTTGTTCTCCGTGAGATACCAGGCGTATATTTAAATTAAAATCCGGTTGAGGAACACCCAATTCATCAAAAAACACCTTGGACATATTATCATCATAATGCTGACCGGTGTGAATAATGACTTCCTGTATTTTATCTGCAAATTTATTTTTAATGGCTCTGCTTAACGCAGCAGCTTTAATAATTTGAGGACGTGCACCTATAATCGTTACAATCTTAAGCATATCAGTTATCCATTAATTAAAGGTAAAATTAAATTTGTCCTTCATCACCAAAACTGTAATAACTATCTTCTGTAATAATGAGGTGATCCAACAATGGGATTTCCATTATCTTTCCTGCCTCCTTGATTGATTTTGTAACCTTGATATCGGCCTCACTGGGCTTTAAATTTCCGGACGGATGATTGTGGCAAATAATAATAGAACTTGCATAATGATCAACCGCCGTTTTAAAAATTATTTTTGTGTCTACAACAGTACCGGCTACTCCTCCTCTGCTAATCAATTCCTTTTTTATAACAAAATTGCCTCTATTCAGCATCAATAGCCAAAACTCTTCATGTGGCAAATCCACTAAATGTGGTTTCATGATGTCATATACATCTTTGCTCGCCGTTACTTTATCTCTTTTTACGGCCTCTTTTTCTTTTCTTCTTCTGCCTAATTCCAGTGCGGCTACAATACTAAGGGCTTTGGCTTCACCAATACCTTTAAACTTCATCAATTCCTGAACAGAGAGTTTACTTAATTCATGAAGATTATTATTCACATTAACCAAGATTCTTTTGGATAGTTCTACCGCCGTTTCTTCTTTGGTTCCGGATCCTATCAGAATGGCAATAAGTTCTGCTTCTGAAAGTAAATGCCTTCCTTTATCCAATAACTTTTCTCGTGGTCGGTCTTCCCTGGCCCATGATTTTATATTTACTAATTCGTTATTGCTTTTCATTTACTTTCTACTAGTCATGTGTGAGGACTGTGTCCGCCAACTACCTAAACCGAAGCTTAGCGTAGGCTTAAGCTTTCCGGCCTTTACAAGTTACGGCCAGCGAAGAGCGGAGGAGGATTAAAGGTAATAAAAAAACGCAAAAAAAATCCCGCAATAAAGCGGGACTTTTTAATCAATAATAATAAACCTTATTAATTCTTATTTTTTAAGCGCATTAACCTTTTTAGTCAATTTTGATTTCAAGTTAGACGCTTTATTTTTATGAATAACGTTTTTCTTTGCTAATTTATCTACCATAGCAATAACCTTAGGTAATTTCTCAGAAGCAGTTTTTTTGCTCTCGTCATTTCTAAGTTCTTTAATTGCGTTACGCATTGTTTTTGCTTGGTAACGATTTCTTAATCTTTTCGCATCGTTAGAACGGATTCTTTTGATACTGGATTTGTGATTTGCCATTTTTCTTTATTTTGCTACCAGCACAAGGCTGATATGAATTAGTTGTAAGTAAACACCTTTCTTTAAAACCTTGGGAATTACCCCTTTGTCTTTAAAGAGGGGCAAAGATATACAAATTATTTGAAATAATGTCAAATTGTATGAAAAAATTAAAAAAGTGTGAGTGCGAGTGAATATCGCAGCCCCGGCTATCGCTCGGCTGCTTGAGGGGCTACAAAAACAATGTGAGCGTGATCGCTTTCACGATCACGCTCACATTGTTTTTGTAGCCCGTAGGGGAATCGAACCCCTCTTTCCAGGATGAAAACCTGGCGTCCTAACCCCTAGACGAACGGGCCATTGATTTTGGGAGTGCAAATGTAAATTAAAAATCAATTTTTGCAAAAAAAAATTGAAGGTTTTTACAAAATTAATCTATTTCGTCACTATCTGCCTGAAAACGAAATCCTAATCTTTTACCGGTTTTTATTTGCATACTCTCCGTAGCTGCTTGCATATCGTTTACAGATACTTCTTTGATAGAATCAAAAGGAGGTGTAAACAAATCGAAGCTCAAGCAATATAAGATAGAAGACTCAATGATGCAGCGAATGGATTCTTCATCGATAACGGAATGAACTAGGTCGTTATACAAGAAACCCAACTGGCGTTTTCCTTCAGCAAAAAAATGATTTTCTTTATTGATAAACACGCGGCCGAGTACATAACCCAGGTCGTTCATGCGGTTGTATTTGAATGAATCATTCAAAAAGTTGTAAATGTTAATAATACCGCAGAACGTACGTGTCATATCTTCTTTTACATACGAACTTTTCCAGATTTGATGCGATTTATCAAATTCAAAAACGTTTGTATGCATTGAAAAGATTAATAAGTCACCGGCCACCCTCAATTCAAATTCAAATTCTCCCTTTTCTCTAAAGTCAATCGCCAGGCGTTTATCAATGGTAGTCATTTCTTTTCTTAAATCAGTTATTAATTTTTTAGCAACTGATTTAAAAAGCGCGAAATTTTTTAGCGTCGTGTCATACACATCCTGCTTCATGCTCGATTTTTCCTTTAATGTCTTAAGGATCAAATCATGTGGTAAAGGTAGATTCATGTTAAAATTAGTCTTAAATTAATACGCCTTGGCAAAAAGAACGCGTTGCGTCGATGGTTTGCCCGAATATACACATTTTCCTTCTTCTTTTTTATTATTCAAAGGGATGCAGCGTATCGTCGCTTTGGTTTCTTCCTTTATTTTTTGTTCTGTCTCGGAAGTTCCATCCCAGTGTGCACTTACAAACCCCGGAGTTTCTTCCAGAATTTTCTTAAATTCTTCATAGTTGTCCGCCGTGAACGTTTTTGCTTCACGCGCAGCAAGCGCTTTTTGATACAAATTAGCCTGGATTTGGTCCAACAAATGGCTTATTTTGCTATCTAGATCGGCTTGTTGAAGCGTTTCCTTCTCCATTGTGTCTCTTCTGGCCACTTCAACAGTTCCATTCTCGAGATCACGTCCCCCAATAGCAATTCGCACCGGAACACCCTTTAATTCATATTCTGCAAATTTCCAACCCGGACGCTGTGAGTCTCTGTTGTCATACTTCACAGATATACCTTTTGCTTCCATAGCCTTCTTCATTTTTGCCACTACAGCATTGATTTGCTCCAACTGCTCTTCACTTTTATAAATAGGAACAATAACCACCTGGAAAGGAGCCAATTTAGGAGGCAATACAAGTCCCTTATCATCGGAATGGCTCATGATAAGCGCTCCCATTAAACGTGTGGATACCCCCCAGGATGTAGCCCAAACATAATCCTGGTTACCTTCTTTTGTTGCAAATTTTACGTCAAATGCCTTTGCAAAATTTTGTCCTAGAAAGTGCGAAGTCCCTGCCTGCAAAGCTTTTCCGTCCTGCATCAAGGCTTCAATGCAATACGTTTCGATAGCACCGGCAAAACGCTCATTTGGTGTTTTGATACCTTTAACAACCGGAACAGCCATATAATTCTCAACAAAATCAGCATATACGTCTAGCATTTGCTCTGTTTCGGCAATGGCTTCTTTAGCGGTAGCATGGGCAGTATGCCCTTCCTGCCATAAAAACTCAGTGGTACGTAAAAACAAGCGGGTGCGCATCTCCCATCTGACCACATTGGCCCACTGATTCACTAAAAGCGGTAAATCACGATAGGATTGAATCCATCCTTTATAGGTGTGCCAAATAATAGTTTCTGAAGTCGGGCGAACGATTAACTCTTCATCCAATTTGGCAGTTTCATCAACTACAATGCTGCCATCAGCGCCATTTTTCAAGCGATAATGGGTCACAACGGCGCATTCCTTTGCGAATCCTTCAACATGACTGGCTTCCTTGCTAAAAAATGATTTCGGTATAAACAGCGGGAAATAGGCGTTTACATGGCCTGTATCCTTAAACATTTTATCTAATGCCTGTTGCATTTTTTCCCAAATGGCATAGCCATATGGTTTGATTACCATACACCCCTTAACCGCGGAATGCTCGGCTAAATCAGCCTTTACAACAAGTTCGTTATACCAGTTAGAATAATTTTCTTCACGGGTAGATAATTCCTTACTCATAATATTATGTATATTGGTATGCTATTTGTAATTTTAGAGTATGCAAAAATATAAATTTAAACCTTTGCGTTACCATTTTGTCAATATTACTGAAAAAATGAAATCATCCCTTAATATCAAAAGCTTATTTCAAATGAAAACGTATGTTGGATTGCTGACAATTGCAATACTTGCACTTTCAGCGTGTAGCACTCCTCAAGGTGCATCTTCAAGCACAACTTATCATGATGATGTTTATTTTTCATCAAAAGATGCTGCTACCGAAAGAGATAGAATCGAACGTCAAAAACAACGTGATCAGGAACAAGCTGCTGCAAGAGAAAAAGAAAACGAAGCAAGAGCTGCTGCTAATAATAACAGAACGGACAATTCAAATGCTTCCGAGGATGACTATTATCAAGGGAACTCCAATTCTTCTTCCGGAAACAATTCAAACAGCACAAATTCCGGTAATTCTACATCAAATTCTGCTTCTACAGCATCTACATTCAATTACGATGATTACTACGATTATGAATATGCGGTGCGTTTAAAACGTTTCCATAACAACATTCCTAGTTATGGTTATTATGATAACTACTACACAAACTCCTACTGGTATACCGGAAACCCATACTATTATGGAAGTAGCGTGTACATGGGTTATAATTTCTGGGGTCCTTCTTACATGACGTACTCTTATTACCCTCAGTATAATTTTTATTCAACCTGGGGTTGGGGATACGATCCATGGTACCAACCTTACGCATACAACCCATACTACTATAATCCTTATTATTACAATCCTTATTATAGCTACTATCCGTATAATGGTTATTGGAATCAACCATGTTACACGAACAATTATTTCAATAGCTATGATAGAAATAGCTATTATGGGCCGAGAAACAGCG
>DASRRA010000409.1:0-12695 GCA_035696085.1 Bacteroidia bacterium
AGTTACACATACCGAATCACCTGCCTGAGCTGTGGTGTTCGTAAGAAAAGTCAACGCAAAATCTTTGTTGATATCGACTAACCCAAAATCTGAAATCGAATACGTGAATATGTTACCTAGTATGGAAGGCGTAAGTGCACCCGATACGGCGCCTATATAAGTTACAGGCCCATCTACGGTAATCTGTACTTGCCCGCTAATTCCTGATGCACAATTAAGATGATACCAATGGCTAAGATCACCGGTTAAACTGTGTAGGTTATGCTCCAATCCAGGGAATACCCATCCTGTTACAATGGCGGATTTTGTACCGATGTCAAAGCCTGGTTTGCAGGTTAAGCTAAAATCTACATTGCTTGCCAATGGGTTACCTACTGTAAGAACAATAGTGGAGTCGATGCCAGGCTGTGCACACTGCGCCATGAATGGTACATCTACTGTATCTATTTTCACGGTGTATGTTCCTGCAGAATCGGAGAAGTTATATATACCATTTAATGCGGAATAGGTTTGATTCAATAAATTATTATTGGCATCATAAAGAAGCTCGTGGATATTAATTAATGCAGTATCGGTGCTGTTCTTCGCACAATTTGCATTCATGTCTTTATAGGTAAATCCAACGATACCTTCTGCTGCTCCGCACGCATGAGGGTTATTAAGTGTATCACCGGTAAAGCAAAGCGGGTAAGATAAGATACGTTCATTCATACCTGCAACATAGTTGGGAAGACAAGAGAAGGGGTTTGGGAAAATGTCAAAGGCATATATACTGGCAAGAGACGTCGGAAAAACCGGGAAGCATGTAATTTTATTGTCGCGACAAGCAAGGTCTTTAAGTGAGTTTGGTAAAGCTGGCAATGTTGTCAATAAATTAGCCTGACACCATAAAAATTTTAACGCAGGTGGTAAAGCAGGTAAACTTGTTAATTGATTGCGGGAACAAACTAAAAATTGTAATGAATTAGGTAGAGTGGGCAGACTTGTTAATTGATTCGTAAAACAATCGAGTGTGGACAATTTGCTTGGTAAAGCAGGTAAATCACCTAAGCGGTTATCACCGCAAGCTAAATAAACTACTGAAGCAGGTAATGCAGGTAAGCTTAATAGCTGATTATAATCACAATCTACCCAAAAGAGCGAATCAGGTAGAGTAGGTAGTGTAATTAATTGGTTGTGTTGACACTCCAATTTCTTAAGTGAAAGAGGTAATACAGGTAAGTTCACCAGGCGGTTAGAATCGCAACGAAAATAGGCGAGTGAAGTTGGTAAGGCAGGTAAGCTGTCCAATAGGTTAACATGACAATCTATTTGAACAATTGAATTTGGTAATGCAGGCAGATTGGTTAGTTTATTACGGTAACATTTTAAAAGGGTCAGTGAAGCAGGTAATTCCGGCAATTTTGTCAACTTGTTGTCACCACAAATTAATGCAGTCAAAGTAGGGGGCAAATTTGGAAGACTTGTCAATTTGTTTGGATTGCTCGCTAATGAACCATTACCGCAATCCAATACTTTCAATGCTGTAAAATATTCGACACCCGTTAGATCACTAATTCCCTGGTTTTCTACATCCAGCGTGGTTAAGGCTTTAACATCGGCATTATTCGTATTCATTGTATTACCGCTCATAGCAGTTGGAATGTGAGCCGTCAGCCATTTCACAAAATTAGCGTCGGGTATGGTTACCGTTTGTGCGGTTGAACTAAAAAAGGTAGAAATGAGTATGCAAAGTAGTAGCGTAATTTTTTTCATCGGATCATCTTTTTTGCAAATGACTATATAAATCCATTGATATCCAAGTGTTTCTAGTACTATTGCAACCTTATTTAATTAACGGTCATTTTTTTCAATCCAACGGTTTGTAATAGGTTAAAATAAATGGATTATTCTTAAGTTTGAGTAAAGAATTATAAAACGAAAACGATATGAGAAAAATTATTTCATTTATGCATATATCACTTGACGGTTTTGTTGCGGGACCAAAAGGAGAAATGAACTGGATTAAAGTGGATCAGGAAATTTTTGATCACGTAGGTAAGCGAATCGGTGAAAGTGACACAGCTTTGTATGGACGAAAAACCTATGAAATGATGGAAAGCTATTGGCCTACTGCTGGAGATGCACCTGATGCCTCTAAGCATGATATTGAGCATTCCAAATGGTATAAGAACGCGCGCAAAGTTATTCTATCAAAAACTATAAAAAACACTGGTTTAGCGAATACAGAAATTATCAGCGGCAACCTTTCGGAAAGCATAAATAAATTAAAAAAACAACCCGGTAGTGATATCTTGCTTTTTGGAAGCCCGACAGCGACTCACGCACTCATTCAGCAAAACTTAATTGACGGTTATTGGTTGTTTGTGAATCCAATCATTTTGGGGCAAGGCATTCCATTGTTTGTAGATATCAAAGACGAAATAAATTTAAAGCTATTGAATGCGAAGCAATTTACGAGTGGCGTAACGGCAATGGATTATATAGTCGAAAAGTAATAGCATAAAAAATGCGATACGTATATACAGTGATTTGCTTAATAGCCAATCTTTCTTTTCTTAATGCACAAGAACATAAGCTGAGATCGCTGGCGGATACTATTGGATTTGCGCATACTTCAGTACAGATGGATTCGGTGATGAAACGTCTGGAGCGCATACCTTCCTGTGATCAAGCAAGATTCAATAAGAAAAATCTGAAAGTGATGATTTCTCCGCATGATGATTATGCATGCGTAGGGAACTTATATCCATTGGCTTTAGCAGGAATCGAAGCACCTATTGTAATATTGATTGGTGTGGCACATAAGGCAAAAGCAATGAATATCGAAAACAAAATGATTTTTGATTCTTATACACATTGGAGAGGACCGTATGGAGAGGTAAAGGTAGCTTCGGTAAGAGAAGATATTACGGCGCAACTACCCAAAGAAAGTTTTGAAGTAAATGATACCTTACAAAAAGTAGAACATTCTGTGGAAGCCATCATCCCTTTTTTGCAATATTATAACAGGCATGTTCAGATTGTTTCTATATTAGTTCCTGCCATGTCTTATCAGCGCATGGATACACTGTCGGCCTACCTGGCTGCCTCACTCCAAAAGGCAACAGTGAAAAATAAATTACAATGGGGAAAGGATATTATCCTGATTATTTCGAATGATGCTGTTCATTATGGTGATGAAGGTTGGAACGGACGAAACTTTGCACGTTATGGAGCAGATAGCGTGGGTTATGTGCAAGCCGCTGCGTTTGAAAAAAAATTAATGCAGGAATGTTTGCAGGATGAAATGGACAACGAGAAGATCCGAAAGTTTACACAGTATACGGTGAAAGAAGATAACTTTCGGGAATACCAATGGCCCTGGTGCGGCAGGTATTCTGTTCCTTTCGGTTTGTTAACTGCTATACACTGGCAAAAGCTACTTTCACCGACTCCACTCAAAGGTACCTTGCTGGGGTATGGCAATAGCCTTAACACAACTCATATTCCGGTTACGGATTTGGGATTAGGTGTCACCGCTCCTTTTAATATCCGGCATTGGGTGGCGTATGCAGTGATAGGGTATGGGGATTAAGTAGATTTAAGATTTGACAAATTAGATATGGCTTACGAAGACAGACTAAAAAAACAAATAGAAGAACTCGCAAGAGTTCTTGGAAAAGTGCTGTCCATGTTTTTTAACGGAGGCGGAGGTTCTGTTGCAGATCCATTTGAAAACCTTGCACAACAAGTTAAAGAAGCTGCTGATCTGGACTTAAAAACATTAGCATCGGTTCCATCCGAGCAATTCATAAAAGCAATTTCAGAAACGAGCTTGAGAAAAGAGCACTATGAATTGGTAGCAGATATTTTTTTTCAAGCAGGAAAATCCTATATATCACAAGAGCAGGAAGAGAAAGGAAAGGAATTGTATAGAAAATCTATTATTCTATTACAGCACTTGACCGAGATTGATAAAACCTACGACCAGATTAGAGAAGATAAAATCGCCGGGAGAGAAAAACTTTTGTGAAAGAATGAATTGAAAACGATAACAGAATTTTTATCACAACCTTCCATATTTATTATTATTCCGAAAATGTTACCTTAGCTTTATAATGCTTTATTTTGATAACTATGGAGGCCAGAAAACCATACTAAAAAACGGGGCGATCCCGAAAAGCCAAACGAGTAGGTAATACAAAAACATAAACAACATGAAAAAAAAATTACTTTTATTGTGCTTGCTGTTTGTTGCTATTATTGTCCATGGACAGACGCCCTCAACACCAAACGGTGATTTTGAGCAATGGACTTCCGGTACGTGTGATAATCTTCAGTATTATCCGAATAACTCGAACATGCGGAATTTTTTTCGTCTTCATCTTCCTTTCAATGTTGTGAAAACGACAGATGCTTTTCACGGCACTTATGCTGCGCAGGTGAGTACGAATGCAACTGCTACTGATACTTCTTTTGGTTATTTCATAAATGCAAACGTTGATGGGCCTCCTTCGAGTTGGAAAGGAGGAATGGCCTGTAGCGAAAAACCGACAGGAATAAGAGGATATTACACCTACAATCTGGCAACCGTTGATTCAGGAACTGTGCTTGTATCGTTTAGCAAAGCAGGGGTAAATGTAGGAACCTATATGTTTACGATTGGCGGGGTTCATAATACATATACGTTATTCGATTTTAATTTTAATCCGGCACTGCCTGTAACTCCGGATTCAGTGATATTTGGAGTACTGTCCTGTAAGCTTGGTCAGGATGGGCCTGTAGGTGTTGCAGGTGGAATATTAAAAATTGACAGTGTTTCATTTAAAGGAGTTAGCGCTCAACCTGCTTTGATGGATGGTGATTTTGAATTATGGAACAGCCAAACGTTTTATAGTCCAAACAATTGGTATTTACAAACCGACAATGCACTTGCAGTTAGCAGATCAAATGATGCCAAGGGCGGTACTTATGCTATAGAACTACAAACATACCGTGGTGATCGGGATGGTAAACCTGCTGCACAAGCGGGATCTATCTCAACAGGGTATTATTCCGAAAAGTGTAACAATTGTCCGCAACAAGGAGGTTACCCTTTTTCCAATCAAATAGATACATTGGCATTTTGGTATAAATATGCACCAATGGGGAATGACAGTGCTGTTGTTTTTCTTGATTTTAAAAAGAATGGTGCAGGGATATTTGGTAAAGGAATGAGTCTGCACGCTGCTGCCACTTATCAGTATATGGAAATCCCTTTTAACGTAGGGCAAAAACCGGATAGTGTTATTGTGCAATTCCAATCTTCTTCCTGGAATGATACATTGCTTTCTTTTGTTGGATCGAATTTAAAAATTGACCAGGTACACTTCAAATCCCAATCAATAGTAACAAACATTTTTAATTATAAGAATGAAGGTTCGCTCTCCATTTTTCCAAACCCCACAAGCGGTAAAATTCACATCCAAAATTCTGGACCTGCTATTCAGAATTTAGAAGTATATAATGTGCTTGGTGAGAACATCTACAAAACATCGTTTTTCAAACAACAAACAACGAACGAACTGGATCTTTCGATTTTTGGAAAAGGAATTTATTTTGTGAAGTTTATTTATGAAAACGAAAGTGCGGAAATGAAAACAGTTATAATGCAATAGAATATTAGTTATGGAATAAGGCCTTGGTTTGAAATTTTCTAATCAAGGCCTTATTTTTAAAAATTCTTTTAATAGTTTTCCCATGGCCCGACGCACTGCTGGTTTAAATGAAAAAAAAATGGAACAGTCATTTGTTCCGTTTAGACAACAATGGCACTTGCCATTGATCATTCTTTCGGTTCTGATTGCTTATTTGAATACCTTGCATCATGGTTTCGTACTGGATGATATCGCAGTTATCGAAAAAAATGCATTTGTAAAAAAAGGTTTCGCAGGCATTGGACCTATTCTCAAAACGTTTTACTGGCAGGGCTTCTGGGGTAGTAATTCCGGGCTCTACCGGCCCCTGTCGCTGATCACATTTGCGATCGAGTGGCAGCTAAGCCCTAACAATCCACTGATTCATCATTTCTTCAACATTTTTTATTATGGGATTGTTTGCTGTTTATTGTATAAGGTTTTGCAAAAGTGGTTTCCGAATTTAGGCACAGACATTCTTTTTCTAATGGTATTGCTTTTTGTCGTGCACCCCATTCATACCGAAGTGGTGGCAAATATAAAAAGTAGGGATGAGTTACTGGCCCTATTATTCTTTTTGTTAAGTGCATTTACGTTTACTACTGGATCTACAAAAGCGATACTGTTGAGTTCTTTTTATTTTTTTCTGGCCTTGCTCTCCAAAGAAGGTGCTTTGATGCTGTTGCCCATTTTGCTGATCCATTTTCAAATCAGCCGGAAGGCAACATTTGCTGATGTCATTAAAAAAGGAATACCTTTTTTCGTAATTAGCGGTGTGTGGCTACTATTACATTGGTATGTGATCAATAATGGACCACAGGTAATCACATACACCTATCATGACAATGCCCTATTGTCTTCCAATTCGTTCATGGAACAAAAAGGGACGGCACTGGGCATTCTGCTGCGTTACTTTGTAAAGCTGGTTTATCCATATGAGATGGCGTATGATTACTCCTTTCATCAAATTCCAACTATCGGTTTTTTCTCTTTGCTATCGCTGGTGGGTTTAACTATACTTTTAGGCTTGATATACCTGTTTTTAAAATTTTATAAAAAAGATGGGTTTATCGCCATCAGCATTGCATTTATTTTATTTCCGCTATTAATTACCAGTAATATATTTTTCACGATTGGTGCTACAGCGGCAGATCGTTTTTTGTTTGCATCATCTATTGGTAGCTGCATGCTGATGATATATCTGCCATACACATTTTTGAAACCGGCGACACGTGCTGCTGTTCTAAAATTTGGAACCCTTGCTGTATTTCTGGTATTTTCAAAAATGACTTTTAGCAGAAACAAAGTCTGGAAAGATGATTTTACATTATATGAAACCGATGCGAATATTGTTGCGAATGATGCGCGTGTACATTTTAACTATGGTACTGTGTTGATGGGCAGGGCAAAGGAAAATAGCGATCAACGGTTATTAAAAGCAAAAGAAGAATTTCAAAAGAGCCTGGCAATTGATTCCACTTACTTTGATGCACTGGTTAATTTAGGAGCGGTTCACAACAGGCTTAAAGAATATTCGGATGCAATTCGTGCATACCGACTTGCCATCAATATTGATAAAAATAATAGCAATGTGTACGGAAACATGGGTGAATCGTTTTTCAGGAACAACCAACATGACAGTGCGGTTACATATTTGCGTAAAGCCCATGCATTATTGAACACGAATCCAGAGACCTACAATTTTGAAGGTTCCTCTCTGTTTCAGCTGAAACGGTATGATGAAGCCTGCAAGGCATATGAATCTGGAATTGACAGAGATTCTGGTTCGTTTAGCCTATACCTGAATTATGGAAATGCACTGGCGATGAGCAATCGAAATATAGAAGCGATCCAGGCTTTTAAAAAATCGTATAGTTTGAAATCGGATAATAATGCGCAGGCATTATACTTTGTAGCGCTCACATATAATAAGATGGGTGATACGGTAAGTGCAAATAAATATTATAAGGAATTTAAGAGGTATAAGTTTTAAACAAGAAATAAATTTGTATGAAACGTATTTTTAATTTCATTTTGCTCATGGTGATTTGTCTTTTTTCCAATCCTGAAAAGATCCATGCACAATTGTCTACACAGTTAAAAGATGTTCAAACTGTTTGGTATGTTGCTGCAGATTCTTCTTGTTTGAAGTCAGGCGATATAAAAAAATTGAATGAAAAGGATGCGGATCGTTTTTTTCAATTGTTGTTTAATAGTCTCTCCAATGGAAAATTCAGCGCATATGAAAATTATCCAAATAAAAAATTAACATCTACGGAAATTTTAACGACATTAACTCCATGGGATTCTACGTATACTGCTGAAGATCCCTATAACCCGGGAGTTTTTGTTACTGCACCTGTAAGAAATGAAACACATGCTCAGGATATTCCATATATTATCTTTCACGAAGAGATCTGGTTGGACTCCACAACTGGCAGATTCGAGCGAAAAGTTTCATACATAACTGTATATCGATATTTTTCAACGCAAAAAACGGGCATTGTAGGAATACGGAAACTGTTTGACGTTAAAGTAAATTGATACAAAAGGAACTATATAGAATCCTGGCTTGAATTATTTTTGCTTCTTATGTTTTTTGATATACTCCGGATCTCTTTTATAATCCAATGACATAATTAATACTTCAACACGTATATTTTTATAACATTCCTCTTTGGTTTTTGGATTCGGTATTTTTTTCATTGCACCTCCATAGCCATATGGAGAAAGTCTTTCGGGATCAATTCCTTTTTTATAAAGTAATTTACAAACAGCTTCCGCTCTTAGTTGAGAAAGCTGCCGGTCATTACGATAAGGTTTTCCATCTACTTTTCCCAACTTATTATGAAGATTTGTATTTACGTGTCCCTGTACTTCTATTTTAACCCCTGGATTCTCTATCAAAAAATTATATAAACTATCAATTGCTTCGATATAGTTTGTACCGGGTTTAAATTCATCATCACTATCTTTAAATGTCACGTTCGTCAAAACATTTTTTTTTCCTACATAGGGCTCACCCGGTTTAATTGGTTTATAGTGAAAATGGATGGTATGCCCATTGCCATTGTTATACACATTGTCCACCAGCAGGTAAAATGTTTCTCCTTTTTGTACATTCATATATTTTACATAAGAGTCTCCTACTCCTGAATGCACGTAAGGAGGCAATGATTCATCCAGCAACAGTCCTGTTCTGCCTTTCAATTTTTTATCGTTCCTAGAAATACAGGTACGCAACGGCGTCACCTTTTTATTCATTATATTCGAACGGAAATCGCCACCTGTCCATTTATACAACATAAAATCATAATCATCATTGGGGTCTACTGGGATAATATCAAATGTTAACTGCCCGGTTTCCCAAGCTGAAAATTTATACCAAATGGTATTGTGCTCATTTTCAAAATACATCAGGTCATCTTCAGGGTTGTCATGAATTTCTAAATCGTTACCAAAACCTTTTGGGGTATGCGGAGAAAAAACAATGGTATCCCTCACTAAAATTGGACTGGCGCAATCTGCATTTTCCTTCACTATTTTTTCAATGATCTGTCCGTGATATAAGCTGCCCTGAATCTTTTTTGTAAAATTATTTCTCGAGGTATCCTTATCGGCGATTGATTGGCCCCATTGATTATTAAAAGGTTCTTTGGTAACAGGGTGTATTACAGTTGTAGTCACTTTTTCATGTGAAACCGTTTCTTCATCAGTAGGTTTATCAACCATATAATAAATGATGCCTCCTGAAATTGCTGCAACTCCTGTAATAAGTAGAATTAGCTTTAAACCTATGACTCTGGAGTTTTTGATCAGTACTTTTTCCTTTACTGCCGGTGGTGCAATAGCGGGTTTTGAAGCAAACACTATTTTTGCTTCTGCTTCCAGCAAATTATCATCAGCATGCTCAAGCAAACTTTGCTTCAGCAACTTTTGGAGTGCTTCGTCACTTATGCTAGTATGATTTTCCATTCAGTTTTTTGGTGACCTGTTCTTTTAACCGCTGATAGTAAACTTTCAGTTGATTCTCAGGTTTATCAATATAAGTTGCTATTTCCGAATATGCTCTTCCTTCACTTCGCATGAGTAATAGCATGCGTTCCCAATCCTGCATTTCATCTAGTGCCTCATTTAAGGCAATTAATTTTTTGTTTGGCTTTTCTGAAGCGCCTGTTACTTCTTTTGAACTCACATCTACATCATTCATTGCAGTAAATTCAAAAGCTTTTGCTACTTTATTATCCCTGTAATGATTTCTTAAGTAGTTAATAAATATTTTAAAGATGAAGGAAGAAAATTTTTCCTCGCTCTCAAACGTATAATTCATGTGGGAATCCGCTACTTTGTATATCGTTTTATAGATCAGATCCCAAGCGGTGTCTTCATTTAAGCTCCAGCTTTTGATGGCATAGGAGTACAGTTTTTTCCCATACCGGTTATAAATAACAGTTACAAAACTGCTTTTATCCAATTCCTTTAAATTAGTTATCTGGATCGAATCTTTATTCAAGAATCAACAATGCATTGATGTACATATTACAGTATAACACAAACTGGTAACAAAGCATACGACTTAATAAAATAAACCAGAGCGTAAAAAACACGCTTTATGGAATTTATCTTAGTTGATAAGTAAATCATTTTCAATAGTTTAATATGTTTTTTGAGCAGCATTCAGCGTAGACCCAAAGTCCAGCGAATAAAATGTGCAGAAGCGCCTCCTTGTCTATTTTTGAGGGTAAGCGCCGTTAAACTATCTCAAAAATAGCCTAGCTTTGCACGATTAAATTTTTATTAACAGACATGAAAGGCTTACACAAACATTTATTAATCGTATTAATTTTCTCTTTTACGCTCGCATCGGCGCAGAATAACAATAGTATTTTATGGGAGATCAATGGGAATGGCCTTAAGAAGCCTTCTTATTTATTTGGAAGCATTCATATTACTGATAAAAAGGTGTTCAATTTTCCGGATTCGGTTCTTGCCAAATTAAAACAATGTGAAACAGCTGCTTTTGAATTGAACCTCGATTCGGTATCAGGTATGATGTTGGAAAATGCTATAAAACAAGCAAAGAAAAGGAAAGTAGATGAAATTCTGTCTAAGAATGAAATGGCAAAACTCAAAAAAGAGTTAAAGAAGAAAAATATTTCCATTGATAATATTGATAATGAAGTTCCGCTAAATCTGTACAACAGGTACAATGAATCCCTAAGGAAAAAAGATAAGAAGGATATGAGTACTTTTCTTGATGGCTATCTTTTCAGGATAGCTCATTTGTATGGAAAGGATATTATTGGTATTGAAACGTATGAAGAACAAATGAATGCATTCGATAACATGCAGGATGATGATCAGAAAAAGTTATTGATGTCGATGGCAGATTCTACCTATAACCCGAGAGAGTATATGGATTCTCTCGTTAGTTTATATATCCGGCAGGACGTAAAAGGTCTTTATACAATGGTAAGTGGAGTTTCTGCAGGTGATTTTGAAAATATTGTTCTTATAAAAAGGAACTATGTAATGGATAGGCGTATTGATAGTTTAATCCAGCGCCGATCAGCATTTATATGTGTTGGTGCAGGTCACCTTTCCGGTACAGAAGGATTAATTGCATTATTGAGCAAAAGAGGTTACACTGTTAAGCCGCTTTATTCACCTAAGACAGGGTATTACAAAACATTATTGCCTGCCGAGAATACAGATAATTGGAAAACCATCATAGAAGAGAATGGAGGCTACCAACTAAAAATGCCCGGTGAACCAACACCCTTAAATATGTACGGACTTGAAATGAAAGGATATATGGATTTAGGTACTGGGCATTTTTATTTGTCAACTTCTTTTCCAAGGGATGAAAAACAGAAGTCTTCAAATTTAATGGATGCAATGGTAAAGAAGCTGGCAGGCAGTGGAGAACTGCTGTCCAAGAAATCCATAAAATATAATTCCATGCAAGGTTATGAAATCGAACTTAAAATGGCCAAGACTACCAATTCTTCAGTTCGTGTTTTGAGTGATACCGCTAATATCTATCTATTGATGATAGGAATCGGTAATGGCAATCCCGATAAAAATTCAGTTACTAAATTTTTCAACTCCCTTGTTTCAATAAAAAGAACGCCTAGCAAAGACATCATTTTTAAAGAGGATACTGCAGCATTTGAAATAAATGTTCCTTCGACTTTTAAAATGACAGAGAATGAAAATAGAGAAGATATAAAATATAAAACCTATTCCTGCCTCGACTATTCTTCTAAAGCAATAATCACTGCTACTTATATAGATTACGGATCAGGCAGATATTTTCCGGACGTTAATAAAATGTACGAAAGTGTCTTTGAACCGGTAAAAGCCGCTCTAGGGGCAGAACCTGTATACATGCATGATTCTGCATTAAAAGAATACAAATGCAGGGATTATAAAATACTTGCCAGCGATGGCTCTACCTTATTTGCCCGCTATATTCTTCGCTGTTCCAGGTTGTATATTTTAACTGCATCAAGCAAAAATCAACTTAATGAGGCGGATGTTTATAAGCGTTTTTCATCCTTTCATTTTTTAACACCATTAAAACTGAAACTACAATCCTATACATCAAGTGAAAAGGATTTTACGGTTATGATGCCGGGCCCTGTTCAACAAGAAACAGATTCTTTACAGGATGAAAAAATTAACTATACGTATGGAGCAAGTGATGTGAATACCAGCAATTGGTTTAAGATTTATTCACACCAGTTTTCCGAGTATGATTACTTAAAAAACGATAGCGCGATTTTTAACTACTTTAAAAATTACGCCGCTACAATTAATGATTCCATTGTTGATTCCTCGAAATCGGAAAACGGAACGATCAAAATGTATAATTTCGAATTAATGCGGAATACCAACACGGATGTTTCAAAAAAAGTTCGTGTGGTAATGAATGGTCGCCATTTTTACCTGCTTATTGCAATTAATGATTTAGTGAATCCAAATGATAGCATAAATGAAAATTTATTTAATTCATTTAAAATAGCGGAACCGGAT
>DASRRA010000410.1:0-4915 GCA_035696085.1 Bacteroidia bacterium
TTTTAAGCAAAACAAAACCCGGAGTAGCGAACGAAAAAATAGCTACGTTATTAAAACAACCACGTATCGATTTTAATGCGTTTTATCCTTTATCCAGGCAAGTATTCATGGATAAACAACTTCAACGCTTGTTAAAAAACAAAGAGCTGCCTGTTAACCAGGTAGTGAAGTTGCTGGATGAACAAAGTAAAATCAGAATTGCTTCGGATATTTCAAGAGTGTCTATTAGTGAAATTACCACCTACACGCAAAATGTATTGCTGAGAGATACGGATCAGATGAGCATGGCACATGCTCTAGAGGTTCGTGTTCCGTTCATTGATTACACATTGGTGGAGTATGTATTGGGGGTTCCGGATCAATACAAATATCCCAGTACACCAAAAAAATTACTGGTGGATGCAGTCGGAGATTTATTACCACCTGAAATTGTAAACCGACCAAAAATGGGATTCACCTTTCCATGGAAAAAATGGATGAAGGAAGAATTAAAATCATTTTGCGAAGAAAAAATACTGTCTTTATCCAAAAGAAGTTATTTTGCAGAACAAGAGGTTATGAATCTTTGGAAACGTTTCCTGGCAGAAGATCCCCGGGTTACCTGGTCGCGTTTATGGTATTTAATTGTGCTGGAAAATTGGTTGCAGGAGAATAGCGTAGAGGAGTAGATTCTTGCCAGTGGGCAACGAATAGTTAATACTACATCAAAACCTTATCGACAATGAAAAAAATCGGATGGACACTTATTGGCATGTGTATTACTTATTTTTCATTCGGACAACGCATCTACAAGACCGCTCCCGAAGATTATTCCCCAGGTTTTTTCTATAAATTTTACATTTTCGAGGATTCCACTTGTTATTTAAAATTTCAAAATGCTGATAATTCTACTTACGACTTGTATAAGGGGAAATTGAAGCAGCTAAATGATACCTTGTTTGAATTTTCATTTCAACCGGTTATAAGTATCACCGCAAATAGAGCGGTTCGCCCGAAAGAAAGTCTGGGTTTCGATTTTAAACAGGTGGATACAACCATTGCATCCTTTGAGTACGATGTCCAACGGAAAAAGGGAGAACCTTATAAAATTACCGTTAAACCTGGAAATTCGGTGTTAACCATAAAACGAAGTGAAGACGAAGTAATAACGATTGATTCAAAATTTGTGGACCCCGTTACAAAGAAAAATATTTTTGTTACCGTAAATAAAAACCTGGACCCTAGCTTTACATACTATGGAGCGAATACAGAGTTTACGGCAACAACAATTTCAATTATAAATAACAAGATGACGATTTATAAAAATCCGAAACGAAAATACATCAATCGAATAATTTTTTTAAAACCAAGTAAAAATTGATACCTGCTTGTGAATAAAACAAAAATCTTAATATTTATTGACTGGTATTTGCCTGGCTATAAAGCCGGCGGGCCGATCCAATCTGTTGCCAACCTGGTGGCACATTTAAAATCAGATTTTGATATTTCCATCATTACCCGTGATACCGATTACAGTGAGACAATACCTTATACCGAAGTGAAAAGTAATAAATGGATCACAACAGATGGTGTACGTATCTATTACGTGTCTAAAGATCAGCTTAGTTATTCAACCATGTACCGCTTAATTGAGGCAGAAAGCTTTGATTCGGTTTATCTGAACGGTGTTTATTCTGTATACTTCACATTGATTCCACTTTTTATCCTTCGTAAAAAGAAAGTACAACGTATTGTTGTTGCTGCGAGAGGAATGTTATCACCCGGTTCATTGAACGTAAAAAAAACGAAAAAACAACTTTTTTTACGCATGATTAAAATGGCGAAATTATTTAGTGGTGTCACATTTCATGCGACAACGGAGGCAGAGCATCAGGATATCAGAGCCATTTTGGGAGATAAAATAAGTATTAAAACAGCCGGGAATCTGGCAGCAATTCAAAAAGACAACACATTCACAACACGTTTAAAACAACCCGGTACATTGCGTCTTGGAAATGTTGCACGCATTGCCCCGGAAAAAAATTTATTACAGGCGTTGCTTATTTTAAAGGAAGTAAAAACAACTGTAGAATTTGATTTTTACGGACCTGTATATAATACCACCTACTGGGAGGAATGTAAGAAAGTACTGAAAACATTACCTGCCAATGTGAAAGCGACCTATAAAGAATGTATTGAGAGTGATAGGGTAATGCAGGTATTAAAGAACCATCATTTTTTATTTATGCCTACTACCGGAGAAAACTTCGGGCACATTATTTTGCAAGCATTTTCAGCATCCTGCCCCGTTATCATCAGCAACCTGACACCTTGGAAGAAACTGGAAGAAAAAAAATGTGGCTGGGATATTCCACTTACTTCCACCGAACAGTTTGTAAATGTTATTGAACGCGCGAATGCAATGACACAGGCGGAGTATGATGCCTGGTCGAAGTCTGCTTTTGATCAGGCCAATAGCTATATTAATAATGCAGAGACACTTCAAAAAAATAAAGAATTGTTTTATTAATTTTTTATTTAGATGCGACCCCGGGTAGATGCGCATCTAAATAAATATATCAAAATGACCGCATCTTAATCGCACCGTATATTAATGCATTGCCGTGTACATCCCGCTTTTTTGTTTAACTTTGGCTGTTTTAATTCTTAACTTATATATATGTACATATTAGGATTAAATGCTTTTCATGGTGATTCATCTGCATGTATTGTAAAAGATGGAAATGTAATTGTTGCGTTAGAAGAAGAACGTATCCGGAGAATTAAACACTGGGCTGGTTTTCCAATCGAAGCGATTAAATATTGCTTAACTGATGCAGGCATTACCATCAAGGATATTGATTATATCACCATATCACGTGATCCTTCGGCCAACGTGTTGAAAAAAATAAAACACACCTTAAAAAATACCACATCCATAAGTGCTATCCTGGACCGTTACAGCAATTCCAAAAAAGTGAAGTCTGTAAAAGGTTTGTTAGCGGAAGCATTTGGAATGGATGAAAAAGATATAAAAGCGGAAATTCATAACATAGAGCATCACCGTTCTCATTTGGCCAGTGCTTTTTTTGCATCCCCTTTTGAAAAAGCGGCCTTGCTTTCTATTGATGGATTTGGAGATTTTACTTCTACGATGACAGCAGTTGGAAATGGCAACCAGATGGAAATACTGGATGCTGTTCACTTCCCGCATTCAGCCGGAATTTTCTATACGTCTTTTACACAGTATTTAGGTTTCCCACATTACGGTGATGAATATAAAATTATGGGACTGGCACCTTATGGTAAACCCATCTACCTGGATAAATTAAGAGATGTGATTGAATTTACCCCGGATGGATTATTTAAGCTTAACCTCAAGTATTTCAAGCATCACAAGGATGGTGTGAAAATGAGCTGGGAAGGTGGAGAGCCGGATATTGAAAGTATTTACAGCCCTTACATGGTGGAGAAATTTGGACCAGTACGTAAGCGGGAGGAGGAGTTGACGCAATATCATAAAGATTTGGCCGCAAGTGTTCAGCGTATCACAGAGGAATTGATCTTTCATATTTTGAATCATCTTTATAAAAAATGCAATTCAGATAATTTATGTATTGCAGGTGGTGTAGCACAAAACTCTGTGGCGAACGGAAAAATTTTGCAAAACACACCTTTTAAAAACGTCTATATACCACCAGCAGGGCATGATGCAGGGACTTCTATCGGTTCCGCATTGTTTTTATACAACCAGGTTTTGAAAAACAAACGTGTTTCACCAACCTACTCTGGTAGTTTGGGCAGTCAGTTTTCCGATCATGAAATTGAAAACTATTTGAAATCGAAAGAGATAAATTTCAAACGATACACTGATTCGGAATTGTATGATAAAGTTTCTGATTGTGTTATCAATGGCGGTGTAGTGGGTTGGTTTCAGGGCAGAGCAGAATTTGGACCACGTGCATTGGGGCATCGTTCCATCATTGCTGACCCTCGTCGTGTCGATGCCAAAGAAATTTTGAATTTGAAAATAAAACGCCGTGAGTCCTTTCGTCCGTTTGCGCCATCTATTTTAAAAGATTTTGCAGCTGAATATTTTGAAGGCGCAGATCATGTGCCTTTTATGGAAAAAGTATACCTCATAAAATCCGCTAAGCGCGAACAAATCCCGGCGGTTACTCATGTGGATGGAACAGGCCGTTTGCAAACAGTGGATGTGAAGTTTGAACCCCGTTATCATGCATTGATTTCCGCATTTCATAAAAAAACAGGAGTACCTATTTTACTCAATACATCATTTAATGAAAACGAGCCCATTGTGAATTCTCCCGCGAATGCGCTGGATTGTTTCCTGAGAACAAAAATGGATATGTTGGTATTGGAAAATTATATCATTACTCGTTAATTATGCTTCGCGTCTCAGTCATAACCGTTTGCTATAACAATGAACACACCATTGAAGCTACCATTAAATCAGTAGCTTCACAGGATTATAAAAATATTGAATATATTTTGGTGGATGGTGCTTCTACAGATAATACACTTTCACTTATTCATCAATACAAAGAACATATTGCTACCATTATTTCTGAAAAAGACAATGGGATTTATTTTGCAATCAATAAAGGAATTGAACTGGCAACCGGTGATGTGATTGCCATTTTACATGCGGATGATTTTTATGCCGATAGCACTGTCATTTCAAAAGTGATAGAGGTCTTTGAAACAACCCATTCGGAAACGGTGTATGGTGATTTGCAATATGTAGATAGAAATGACACCAGCAAGATTATTCGTGATTGGAAGGCGGGTGTTTATTCCCGTGAACAATTTCTAAAAGGCTGGATGCCGCCTCACCCTTCTTTTTTTGCAAAACGTTCCTGTTATCTGCAATATGGCAGCTTTAACACCACATTGAAATCATCTGCTGATTATG
>DASRRA010000411.1:0-17631 GCA_035696085.1 Bacteroidia bacterium
ACAGTGCTTCCGGTACTGCTTGCAAAGAAGGAACGTATTATTTCATTCTTAAAATAAAAGGGATGGATGCGAAGGAATCTATAGAAAAAGGAAGCTTAACGTTAATCAAGTGAGTTTGTTTTTTTTGAATGGTAAAAGGCGATTCCTGCATTTAAACAAAAAATGGAATTTTCGAAAGAGCACGACGTTAATAAATAGAGTTTAGAAACAAGCCTGAATTTGACTCCGGCAGCAGCTTGGATTGAATATTTTATTTCTTTTTCGCTTGCAAATGAAGTTTCAGAGGTTGAAAGACTGTATATAGGAAGCTTTTTATAAGTTATACCAAAACCAAAATTGAAGAACGGACACGCAAACATAGGGTCAGCTTGCAACTTTATCCCAAGAAGGGAAAAATTGAAAATCCTGGCATTGTTCTCGGGTTTTCCATACTCATCATATTGAATATAAGAAATTCCTTGATGGAAGGCTATTCTTTCTGATCTCTCGATTAACATGAAATCTCTAAAAATATTTACCCGAAAAGCATTGTGGATTCGTTTGGAGTTGACAATCTCAGATCCGGAACCCGCGCCGTATAGTTTTAAACGCTTTTCAACGTAATATTTTGTAGGGTAGCGATCAGCATATTTAGAATCGTAAGACTTTATATTATTCAATATACCATATTTTGAATAATTAACATCTTTTTGCTCAACGTATGTACTGACTGAGTCCTTCTTTATAGCTGTTAATTGTTGCAGATATTTGATGTCTTTTTTTACAACTGTGGTTCCATTTACAGTCAATGTTTCATCTACAGGCCTTTTCAAAAGCACCCATTCATTTGTAAAATTGTTTTTTAAAATATACTCAACCCTGTTAAGGTCAAATTGAACAGTATACACATCGATTTTGCCTGTCCAAATTCTCTTTGCAAAAACAGGTGTCTCCACAGAATCTTTTCCGTTAAATATCTTTAATAGAAAACGTTCGAATGTTCTTCCGTAGGTAAAGGCAAATGATTGCAGCTCATTGACATTGTAATCAACTCGAGGGCTATCTTTTGCAATTGAAAACACCACATGATTTCTTAATTCATCGTCGGTTCGTTCTGAAAGATATCCTTCAATTTTTTCATTATTTAATTTTATGATGTAACCCTTTTCGAGTTGTTGTGCGCATAGATAACAATTCATCAACACAACAGTCGCTGTTAAATAAAATAGTTTTTTCACTTTAACAATTTTTTGCCAATAATACTTTTTTGTTGTCATGTACACAAATTAATAATTTGAATTCGCCATTATCCTATTTCAACACGCGTTTTAACTGTTCGAATTTTCGCATTTAGACGAAATCCATATCTTTGCAATCAAATGCGATTAACCAAGCTCTATACTGATTTCATTAACAGCGAAAAGACCGGAGGCATCATCCTGCTGGTTTGTACGGTGTTGTCACTTGTACTCAGCAATTCAATGCTAGGTGAAAACTACCTTCATTTGTTTCACCGTGAAATTGCCGGTAAGCCAATTGAATTTTGGATCAACGATGGCCTTATGACTATCTTTTTTCTATTGGTAGGACTGGAAATTTAACGTGAAATTTACATAGGTGAGCTTTCTGATATCCGAAAATCACTTCTTCCAATAATAGCGGCCATAGGAGGTATGATTGTTCCTGCACTCATTCATTTCAGCCTGAATGTTGGAACAACTACACAAAATGGTTTTGGAATTCCAATGGCAACAGACATTGCTTTTTCCCTGGCCGTGCTTTCACTACTAGGTAAACGAGTTCCAGCCTCACTTAAAATATTCCTCACCGCTTTAGCAATCATAGATGACTTAGGTGCTATTCTGGTGATTGCTTTGTTTTATTCCAAAGGTTTTTCTATTCTATACTTTGCAATGGCAATGGGGCTTTTTAGTTTAATGCTTATTTTAAATAGACTGAAAGTGTATTTCATTTGGGTTTATCTGATAATCGGAATGATCATGTGGTTTTGTATGTACCGATCAGGAATTCATGCAACCATTACCGGTGTTTTGCTTGCGTTTGCAATACCGTTCGGTAAAGGTAATGAAACTTCCATCTCCTACCGTTTGCAACATCGCTTGCATTTGCCTGTAGCATTACTTGTTCTCCCATTATTTGCTTTGGCCAATACGGCTATAGCTATTCCTGCAGAAATACTGAATGAAATCTCAACCTCTAATAGTTATGGGATCATCTGTGGTTTAATAATTGGAAAACCTGTAGGGATATTCCTTTTTTCGATGGTTGGAATTGCGTTGGGCTGGTGCATACTTCCTGAAGGCTTGAAAAAACAACATTTACTATGGACCGGTTTATTGGCAGGAATTGGTTTTACTATGTCCATCTTTATTACCTTGCTGGCTTTTAATGATCAACGTATTATTGTTGCGTCAAAGGTTGCAGTCATTATTGGATCAACATTTTCCGCAATTGTAGGATATTTAGGATTAAGGTTTAGTTTAAAGAATTCGGGATGATGCCACACGCTCCTTACTTCCTCCGGATAATATCCGCTCGTGTATTCATAGCCACTGTGCTTATCTTCAAATTTAAACGTGGCAGTTCTTGGGTCGCTGATTTATCAACCATTAAACACCCTACTGTATCGCGCCCCGATACGAGTAGAGTGCCAATGATCGCACTTATGGAAAGTGTATCTTAGAGAGAGAAATTACAGGATCATTTTCAGATCTGCTACTAACCCTTCCGGGAACTTAAGTCGGTTGGGTAGTAGAGAACTGCTGTGTAAACTCCCACTACTAAGTTTTGATAGGTACCAATTCATCCCTTTAATTCTATCATTACTTGGCTGTGAAGAGTGGGACAAAAGTATATGAGAGATCATCCGCATTGAAATATTTAAAAGCCGGATTATTACAATTCTAAACCTGTTTTTGCTTCCAAGTACTTTGCCGACTGCCAAATTCAATTGGCTTTTTAAACGATTTGCGATATAAATAATTGTTATTTCATATCAAAGCAATATAAGTGTAAAGCAGCGCTTTATTTTATTATGCGCGCATACAATTAAAAAACGTATAAAAAGGCTTTAGAATAAGAGTTTTTATTAAATAGATTTGCATATTATAGTATATAATTTTAGAAACATGGTAGCTTCTGACGATCTTTTCAGATTAATCAAATCAATGAGCAAGAGTGAAAAAAGACACTTCAAACTATTTTCAACAGCCCAAAAAGGAAATAAAAGTTATTTGCAATTGTTTAATGCAATTGATGCACAGGATATTTATGATGAAATACAATTGAAGAAAAAATTTGAGCGAGATAAAAACTTTAGTCAATTGGCTGTTTCAAAAAACCGACTTCACAGTCTTATTTTAAAAAATTTGTCTCTATATCATTCCAAACGTACAGTCGATTTTGAAGTACGTGAGGCGCTTAATCAAATTGAGGTTCTTTATTTTAAAGGCTTATATAACCAATGCTTAAAAATCATTGACAAAGAGAAGAAATTATGTTACACGTTGCAGAAATATTCATTGCTTCTGGAGCTGGTAAGATGGGAAAGAAAAATACGCTCTTTTGATATTGATAATTTACAGGCAGTTAATTTACCGGTAGAAGAAGCTTCCAATCTCCTTTTTAAATTAAGTAAGTTGAATGATTATCAATTTGTATCCTTATCGGAATGGATGCTTTCCAATCATACGGGAAGATTGAGAGAAGAAAAAGACAAAGACAAATTTCAAAAAATACTATTAGATCCATTATTGGAAAACGAACCGGTGGATATTGGATGGGAAGCGCAATGGCATTATTGGTATACGTTTTTTACACATCATAAAGTAATGGGTGAATATGAAAAAGCTTTTCACGCTGCAAAAAGATCATTGGATCTGTTTGATACCATTCCGGGACTGGTTCATGAAGAGGTGCATAAATACATATCCTCTCTTAATAACGTAGCCATTGCTTTGCAGGAATTGAACAGAGTGGAGGAATGTATTTCGTATACCACCAAACTACGAAGCTTTATCAAGCATCCTTCATTATCCTTTTATACTACTATCCATATACGGTCCTATATTTTCTCTTACATGATAGAGCTGGATGCTCATTTAAAAAATAAACGTATCAAAGATGCTATGCGAATCATTCCATTTATTGAAGAATTTTTTGAATTAAATCCGGAGGAGTTCTCCGAATACTACAAAGTAGGAACCTACCTGGAAATAGCCAATGTGTACTTTTATGCAGAGGACTTTAAAAAATCGCTTTTCTGGATCAATAAAACATTGAATGGGTTGAACGATCGATTGGACTTGCAACCGGCAGCCCGGTTAATGAACATTATCATCAATTATGAATTGAATAATATTTATACAATGGATGCATTGATTGCCTCCACGCAGCATTTCTTAAAACGAAATAAAAGATTGTATGAATATGAAAAAAATATATTGAGTAAGCTAAAGAAACTACAATTCTCCAACAGTAAAGCAAATGAAAAAAAGATCATGCTGGAGTTTATGGATTCCATGCAGGAGTTACTGTCTGATAAATATGGTAAAGTAGCATTGGAATATTTTGACTTACCACTTTGGGTGGAAGGCAAGCTGGAGGGGAAACCTATTTTGCAACTGATTGAAGTGAAAAAGAAAAAAACGGCAATTGTTCAATGACACCACAATGTTCCGCTGCATTATTTTGGGCGTGTAATGCAGCGGTAAACTCAACATTGCTAGCTTAAATTATTTCAATATACCATTGGCTGTGGCAAAATGAATCAGCATGGCCGTATTTTTCGTTTTTGTTTTTTCCAACAATTTTTTTCTGCGTGTTTCAATTGTTCTTACACTCGTAAAAAGTTTAAGTGCAATTTCATTGTTCGTCATTCCTTTTACAACTAATTTAAGCACATCCATCTCACGATCAGAAATTTTAAAATCATACACAACTGTGCTGTCTTCTTTGGCTGACCGCATGCGGTATTTAGCCAGCATATTTAAGGTGAATTCGGCTCCTATGTAAACACCGCCTCTGAAAATTTTTTGAATGGCATATATTAAATCTTCTATAGAAGAGTCTTTTAAAATATAGCCATCTGCACCGGCTTCCAGCATATCAATCAAATAGTTTTCATGATCATGCATGGAAAGTACAAGTATTTTGATTTGTGGATATTCACGTTTGATCCTTTTGGCAGATTCCAGGCCGCTCATGACAGGCATATTCATATCCAGTAGCAATACGTCTGCATTGATTTTCTTTAATTTTTCAAGTGCTTCCTGTCCATTGGAAGCCTCGCCAACAATTTTAATTTGGGGTTGTGTGTTTAAAAGGGCCTTAACTCCGGTTCTGACAATTTCATGATCTTCCACTAAAAAAACATTTATGTCCATGTAGCTGTGTATTAGTTGAATTTGATATGTATTGTAAAATTAACTAGTTCTGTGAATCTGTTTTATTTAACCCCATTTATTGTCCATAAAGATAAGATTTTCAAACACTTCCCGGCGAGCATTTGCTTGGGCAAAAAGTAATTGTCAACATCATTATGAGTGATTAAGATGTAAAATTTCATGAGGATGTTTTTCGGCAAAATTAGGTATATCTGATAACCAAAGTGGGGGGTAAATACTGAATATGGAAACGGAATTACTGAAAATTAATATCGTTACCGAATATTGAAACATCCATCGAAGAATTCGTGAATTAAGACAAGTTAATAGCTAATAAATAATTAGTTAGGGATTTCCGGCTCCTCCAGAAGATCCATAGATTTGACCCGTAGCATAACTTGCACCACTATCGGCAAGTTGCACATATATAGAAGCTAACTCGGCTGGTTGGCCGGGCCTTGCAAAGGGTGTGTTGCCACCGAATGTTTTTAGCTTTTCCATTGTTGCTCCACCGCTAACTTGTAATGGAGTCCATATCGGCCCCGGTGCGACGCCATTCACACGAATACCTCTTGACGCCAATTGCTTTGCGAGTGATTTTACATAATTCATCGTAGCAGCTTTTGTCTGCGCATAATCGTAAAGATCTGGTGATGGATCATAGGCTTGTTCGGATGCTGTGGCAATTATCACGGAGCCCGGTCTTAAATGAGGTAATGCGGCTTTCGTCGTCCAGAAAGGAGCATAAATATTTGTTTTCATTGTTGCATCAAAATCTTCTGAAGTGATATCGAGAATAGAAGCACGTGTTTGTTGTCTTGCGGCATTATTGACCAAAATATCCAAACCACCCAAATTACGAACAGCTTCTTCAACTAATTTTTTGCAAAAAGATTCATCACGTAAATCTCCTGGAATTGCTACAGCTTTTCTGCCTTCTGCCTTTATCAGCTCAATTACTTCTTTTGCATCGTCTTCTTCCGACGGAAGATAATTAATCGCAACATCTGCTCCCTCACGCGCGTAGGCAATAGCAGCAGCTCGACCCATTCCCGAATCACCACCTGTGATCAATGCTTTGCGTCCAGCCAAACGCCCAGCCCCTTTATAACTTTTTTCACCGTGATCGGGGCGAGGATCCATTCTACTTGCTAAACCAGGCCATGGCTGGGTCTGTTCTTTAAATGGAGGTTTAGGATATTTCTTTGTTGGGTCTTCTAATGTTATATTTTCATAGGATGACGATTTTGACGTAGCAAATGCAGGGGATAACGAAAGTGTTGCCAATCCTGCCCCTAATCCTTTAAGTATGTCTCTTCGACCAATAGTATGTTTTTTCATTCAGTGTAAAATTTAAAGGACTGCCGAGAGGCAGTCCTTAAGTTTATTAAAATTAATATTCACGGTTTTCCCATCCTTGACGTGCAGCTTCAGCATGTCCTTCTGAGTCACCATACCAACCGCGTCCATCACCACCTCTGGAGTAGTTATTATTATCCCGATCGTTACTTGAATAACCACGGTTGTTACCATAGCTTCTTCCGCCATTGTAATCGTCTCTGCTTTCCCATCCTTGACGAGCCGCTTCAGCGTGCCCTTCTGAATCTCCGAACCATCCACCATGACCATGACCTCTGTTGTCATTGTAGTTTGAATTTCCACGAGCATAGTTTGAACTGCCTTGTGAGTAATTACCCCGTCCATTGGTATAACCACCATACGATCCTCCTGAACGGCTACTTCCATGATTTCCAGAACTACGTCCATTTCCGCTTCTGCCTCCTTCATAATCGTCGTAATCGTAGTCACGGTTTCTGGATGAGCTGTATCCGCGGCCGCTACTTGCTGCTTCCGCATGTCCTTCCGGGTCGCCATGCCATCCTCGTCCTTGACCAGATTCGTATTGATTGTAATTGCCGTAAGATGAACGGCTATTTGATCTTCTTCTTCTTGTTTCCATTTTGATTTAAAATTTAATGAATTAATAATTAAAATAATGTGCTGAAATCCTTATTAATAGGCATATCTATCTTAAAAAATTTTTTTTCAACACAAATTATAATATTTCAAATTCATGCCAATAAGCGATTCGTATTATTAATCCTTTTAAAATAGCCTGTTTCAGACACTTGTAATATGGCAGTTAAAATGTGTGAAAAAATAATTACGAAAATATGTATTCGGATTTGCACACTGGAAAAGGGTTTCCTCACTTTTAGAGTTCTTCCTATTTTTTTAACAATACATTTAACTGGCATTATTTTTCTTGAGTAGCCTTCAAACAATACATGCAAAATGGAGTTTCAAACAATTATCGGATTAGTTGCGAGCATTTTTACGGCGGTCTCGCTTGTTCCTCAACTATGTAAAGTCGTGAAAGAAAAGGCAGCACAAAGTATTTCCTTGCCTATGTTGCTTTCACTATTTATTGGTTTGTCATGTTGGGTATATTACGGGTTTTTGATCAATGATTGGATACTTATTCTTTCGAATGCCTTTTCTTTGGTAGTTAATATTGCTTTGACAGTTCTTAGTTTAAAATATAAAGACTGAAGGAGTTAATCCTTTGAATTTCCGGTTACCCAATGCCCTAATTCTGAATCAGAAGATTGTAACTCAATAATTACTTTTACTTATTGTGCTAACAGAATCATCCTCCGCGTAACCTATCTCATCCTACGCCGTAACTATAGCATCGCGGGCTATTTTATTGAATTAACGGTAGTGTATATTGAATTAACGGCGGGTTCTCTAATAAATAAGTTGTCAACTTTGTATTTCCTGTTAACCTACAACTAAAGAGTGCGGTGTCAGCACTATAATCACTGACGATAGTAGCATGGAAAAAAAATTACTATTCATCTTCCTGATTGTTATGTTTTGCCGCACATCTGTAAAGGCCCAAACAACAATTACCTTGCAGCCTGATCCAACCGCTGGAAAAGATGCGGAAGTTTCCCTCATCGTTCCCAATACAAATTATGGAACAAGTGAAAAAGCGACTCCATATGCATGGACACAAAATGGGGATCTAAATGTGACGCGAGTACTGATGCAGTTTGATTTGTCTGCCATCCCTTTAAATGCAACGATTACAAGTGCAAAATTATCCTTATACTTTAACCCTTATTATACAGGCGTTACACAACACAACGGTAGCAACGCGCTTTGGATTCAACGTGTAACATCTGCCTGGGATGAAGGTACAGTGACCTGGAATACACAACCCACAACTACAACTACGAACCAGGTGAGCATTGCGCAAAGCATGTCCTCTAAACAAAATTATCCAGATATGGATATTACCCAATTAATAAGGGATATGGCTAAAGGTTCCAACTATGGATTCATGATTAAATTACAAGATGAGACACCATACAGAGATGTACTCCTTGCCTCAAGTGACAATCAGGATAATACCATTCGCCCCAAACTGGTGATAACCTATACGACAGGTACCGATGTTTGCTTAACCTTGCAACCTGATTCCTTGAAAGGGAAGGATGCGGAAGTAGGATATATCGTTCCCAATACCAACTATGGAAGCAGTGGAAAACTGAGCCCGTATGCCTGGACGCAAAATGGAGACCTGAACGTTGTAAGAGATTTTATAGAATTTGACTTAACAAGCATCCCCGCTAATGCAACGATTACCAGTGCCAAATTATCTTTGTATTACAACCCCAATTACCCGGCACTTACTCAGCACAACGGCAGCAATGCATTATGGATACAGCGGGTAACTTCTCCATGGGTGGAAAATTCAGTGACCTGGAATACGCAGCCGACAACAACTACAGCCAACCAGTTAAGTATAGCTCAGAGCGCATCACCTACGCAGAACTATACAAATATGGATGTGAGATTACTGGTGGAGGATATGCTAAAAAGTGGTAACAACAACTATGGATTCATGATTCGCTTGCAGGAAGAATCGCCTTACAGAGATGTGATGCTGGCTTCCAGCGATAACATCGACAAAAATCTTCATCCAAAATTAGAGATATGTTATACGGTTAATCCGGATAATTGCTTAACGCTGCAACCTGACTCCCTAAAAGGAAAAGATGCAGAAGTGGGATATATTGTACCAAACACCAACTATGGTGGTAGCAAAAAAATGAGCCCTTATGCCTGGACTCAAAATGGGGAGCTAAACGTTGTAAGAGATTTCATCGAATTTGATTTATCCGGTCTGCCTGCAAATGCAACCATAACCGATGCAAAATTATCTTTGTATTACAATCCCGACTACCCGGCTGTGACAGAACACAGTGGCAGTAATGCTTTATGGATACAACGCGTAACTTCGGCGTGGGATGAATATTATGTAACCTGGAACAACCAACCGACAACTACTACTACCAACCAGATAAGTGTACCGGCAAGTGCATCTGCTAAGCAGGACTATCCAAATATAGATGTTACACAATTAGTAAAAGATATGCAAAGCGCAGGTAAAAACTATGGATTTATGCTAAGGTTGCAGGAGGAGAACCCTTATAAGGTTGTGATGCTGGCTTCCAGTGATCATCCGGATAAAAACCTTCATCCTAAATTGCAGGTATGTTACACTGTTGCTACTGGTATTACAGCAACAGCCGGTTTACCAGCCAAGGCTACTATTTATCCTAACCCCTTTAACTATTCCACAACCATTCAGCTGAATACGCGTGTGGATAATGCCGAATTGGCCATTTACAATATTCAGGGACAACTGGTAAAAACAATAAACAATATTTCAGGTCAGGAAATAGAGGTCTTACGCGATGATTTATCTAGCGGAATCTACTTTATTCGCCTGATACAAAATAATAAATTAATTCTGACAGAGAAGGTAATTGTCGAATAATCAACATGTTATATCCGTAGTTAGGGGTGTTTTTTACAAAATTTACGAAAAAAACACCCCTGGCATAGGGGTAAGGTAATTTTTGATTGTCCTACTTATGAATCCACAAAATAAAGGATTCAATCCAACGAAAGTTAACCTAAAAAATTAATAAAACATGAAGACGAAACAATTTTTGATGAGAAGTGTAGTGGCGGTTGCATTTGCTGCTTTTGTTATGACTGGTTGTAAAAAGAAATCGGATGATGTAACTCCGGATACAACTGAAGAAAAAGCAGTAAATACAAATAATGCTGCGGATCAATCCAATGTTGATCAACAATCCAATGAAAGTATGGATGACGTAAACTCTGTATTGAATAACAATATGGATACACGTGATTACCAACTTCCTTGTAACATTACTGTGGATTCAGCTGCACTAAAAAATCAAGGGTTGATTAAAATCACCTACCATGGATTGAGCTGCGATGGTCTAAGAAAACGTGAAGGTGTGATCAGCATCCAACTTCCGTTCGCGAATGGAAAATTCACAAGATGGAATGAAAAAGGGGCGAAAGTGATTGTTACTTACAACAATTACAAAGTAACACGTGTGGCAGATAACAAATCGATTACATTCAACGGATCCATTACAATGACAAATGTAAATGGTGGAGGTGTATTGGTGTTGTTAAGCGGTCAGCCAATTATTCACTCGGTAAGAGGGGGAATGGTAATTACTTTTGACGATGGAACAACACGTGAGTGGGTTGTTGCAAGAAAAAGAAGTTATGTATTAAGCGTATTAGGTGTTTTAACAGTAACGGAAGCTGGAGATACAACTTTAAATGGTGTACCAAAAACAGCATATTGGGGTAAAAACAGAGCAGGTGATCAATTCTCTGTATCCGTTCCAACAGAAGTTGTTACAAATGTATTCGGTGGAATGCCTTGCCGTCTTTACAAACCAGTACCAGGTGTAGTAGTAATTACTGCAAACAGCAAACAATTAACCATCACTTATGGTGTTGATTCAAATGGTACGCCTGTTACAGGTGCATTGGATTGCCCATACGGTTATAAATTAAATTGGACAGATGCAAACGGTGCCGCCCAGCAATTAGTTGTAAAATACTAATCCGTAAAGCATCACAATGAATGAAGAAGCCCCCAATGATGGGGGCTTTTTCGTTGTATCACTTAAAATATACAAATATCTCACTCTTTGATTTCACCGGAAATGTTTTAATCATTGCTGGTATCCATTTGGTTTGTTCAATCAATGAAATAATTGTTTTTCCAAACAATTCACGAGCACTTGCATTAAAATTATCCTTTTGTGTTTTTGGATTAAAAAAAATGAACTCTGCAATTTTTGCTTTGGCTTTTCCTGTTGCATCCACATCCAAATCAACTTTTACCATCGCCATCGAATTTTTTTGGGTCTTATATTCATAATCACCAGGATAAATAACTGACTTTTCAAATGCAGCTTGTAATCCATCATGATTGGTGGGGTCTGGGCGTTTATCACCAGGAAAAAGCGGTGGTTTGCTCCATTGGGTGTAGTCAAATAACTTGTCTTTGTTTTTTGAAATGTAAATACTGTCTGCAACATTCTCCAGGGAATCAATAAATTTTTTTCCGTATTTGAATTCAATTTGTTCCAGCAGATAATCACCATAACAGCCTGTTGTTTGTCCCTCTACAACCACATCAGATACAACACCGTGTTCATATTGAATATCGTATGTTTTCAGTAATTTGGCTAACTCCACACCGTTTTCATCAAGTGAGGAATATCCGTAATCGCAAAAAATCAATTTACCATCTTCTAATTTCTTTTTCGCCATTTCAACTTCTGCTTTACATTCCTTATCGGTAAGTGGTATGTTATCAAATCGTGATTTGTGTTGTTTTTCTTGTTTGCAGGATGTGAGTAGAACAATAAATAAAAGGAGTGTTGGTGTAAATTTCATTGTATGCGTAAATGTTATTGTTTCATAAAGATACTCATAGAAATAAAACAAATACAACCCTAAATCATAACCAACAAAAAAAGCCCTGCAAAAGGGCGGGGCTCAATTAGTAAAAATAAAAAAAAGTTTATGCATATAATTCAAACTCTGTCGGTACTCCTTCGTAAGCAGCATCATTTACATCTTGCGCAATTTCAGAATAGAAGTTATCTGTATTTTTCTTTTCAGCAAGTGTTTTCTCCAATTCATCTGCAATAAGATCCAGGCAAAGTACATCGGCTAATTCAACCAGGGAACCGTAACCGGCAATACCATAATGTTGTATTTTTTGTAAAGCAATGATTAATACCACATCACGGGTAGCACCAAGCGGATGCCTGCTGATGATTTCTTTTGTTTCTTCTATGTGCCCATGCATGGCTTTGCAAACCCTTCCCTGGTTTTCAATACCAAGGCGATTGGCAATATGATCCAATCGTTGGGATTGTTTAATCGTTTGAGATAAATGAAAATGAAACAATTGTTCCACCGCTTCCTGATCGGTAGCCTTTATTAACTCAGGCAACGCCTTGATCAATTGCTCTTCTGCATTGAACATATCTTGTAGTAATTCTTCAAAAATAAATTTTAACGATTCTTTTCCAGGTTTCTTAGTTTCATTTTTAGATCTGAAAACAGAATCACTGATTTTTTCAATAGAGCCACTTGGGCCTACATGCTGTGTTGCCATATTCATAAGTTTATAAAGGTTATTGTAAAATACATATTGCATCCCATATTTCAATTGAAATGCTAGTCTGCCAGCTTTTCCTTGGTGTTTCATGTTGCAAAATATGTTTGTTGGTAACTCATCCGCAAAAGCGTACCATATCTGAACGTGCCAATTGCAAAATGATGCAGCCGGAGCATATTTTTTATTGAAGTTTTTTTTCTACACTTTAATGCACTAAAAACCCCGCTTCCCCTTTACTTGAAGCATTTAAAAAGAAAAGGAAGTCGTACGGTATCTTTTTAAATAATTTGCATTAGGAGAAGAAATGGAGACCAGAAACCAATAAAAACGGGGCAATACCGAAAAGCCAAAAGAGTAGGAGAAAATAAAATAAATTATCATGAAAAGATTAGCTTTTATTTCCGGGACCCTATGCAGTTCTTTATTTGTAATGGGAGCTTTATTTAAACTAATGCATTGGCCAGGTGCGGCCCCATTAGTTACACTCGGGCTTGTTGGTATTGCATTAATTGCTATTCCTTCTATTGCCGTGTATCAATATAATAACGACAATTCTAAATGAGTTAAAAAGAGCAAGAGCAAGTAAAAAGAGTAAATGCAGAATGTGTTCAACTCTTGCTCTTTTTACTTGCTCTTTAACGCTCTTAATAAACTACAACTTTCCTTGTCGATGAACTTTCTTCATCTGCAATGTTGATTATAAATACACCTTTACCGAATTGTGCTGTATTCAATTCGTTTGAATACGATCCGGCAAAACCATTTAATTTTTCCCGGTAAACAACTTGTCCTAATGTATTCATTACCCTAAGTATATAATTTGATTTTGCAGCTGTATGAAAGGTAATGGAAAAAATTCCATTGCTCGGATTGGGATAAATATTGAATTGAGAAATTCTTTCTGATTCCTGTATACCAACAGTTGATGTAATTTTTCCGGAAAGATTAAATCCGCCGATAGAGCAATAATCAGAATATCCCGTAGATGATGATGTTCCTTGCTTTGTTCCATCCACTTCTATATAATAGGTACCGGCATCTAAATCAATTGACTCAATGGCGGCTGACATGGCATCCCATGTATTTTTAGCGGTAGGAGGTAAGGAGTCTTCCGTAAGCAAGGCTGTTCCGCTTTCGTCGAGCAATCGCAATTTAATATTCAAGTTAGGGAAGCGATTCAATTCAGCCGAGTAATAAGGTGCTGCCAGCAATTTTAATCGGCTGGCATGTTCAACTGTAAATTTAAAAACATCCAGATCCGCTGCACTTTGTATAATGCCGGTGTTTTTCTCACTTAAAAAACTACCATCTGCTTCCAACACCAAATCAGCAGCTGTACCGGGAGCGTTGCCTTGTTGATCTGGTCTCAGACTAAATCCATTGCTGGCAATGATTCCCAAATCGTTTTCCCCGTTGTCGGCCCCGCTGTATTCACCTTTCGACCATTGACCTAACCAATTTGCATCGTCAATCGTAACTGTTTTTGTAGAATATGCTGCACCCATAATTGGCGCCCAGGCATTGTGCCCCTGGTAATACGTAGAACCGTTGTATCCATCATGGTTCAAACCAACAGTATGCCCCACTTCATGTGATACGGTTTCACCTGTTTTTTTAACACCTTTATTAAACACCCAGCAAGGATCAAATGAACTACCACCAAAAGAACCGATGTGTGCAATGCCGCCAATTGCCTGACCATTTGCGGCATCCAGGGTGCTGGTAACAATACACATTTTTTTTCTGCTCATGGGTTGCGCATCATATACTGCACGATCAGTGGTTACGTTGATATCCCAGGGAAGAAAATCCTGCGCAGATACCTGCCAGATTTCAAACACTTGTGCGTCTGTCCAGGATTGCAACGGTTGTGCATAAATGTCACCCCAGGTGCTGCTCGTATTTTCACCATCTAGATCAATGTAAATAACAAATTTAGAATCCGGCTTGCTGTTATATTTTGGGATAGCTGTTGTACGCACTGGTAACTTTGCTGCAGCTGCTTCATCGGTTGGTGCTTCAGCAGCACGTGTATAATCCATGCATAGAAGAGATTCAATTGCGATTTCTGTAGCGTTTACATTTCCTGATGCATCCGTTTTGTAACGGTATGCTTTTCTATCTTTCAGCGAATGATAATAACCACTTACACTTCCTGCAGCATTTACAGATAAATTAAAAGCTCCTTTTTGTGCATCGTTTCCACCAATCGTAAATATGCCATCTTCTTCAGTCTTCAGCTGGATGGGAAGTTCAATCCGATCTCCGTTGGGGGTTAAAATTGCAAATAAAGCGTTGGAATTCGTTTTAATCGATGCAGTAGCCAAGCCACTGATAGTTTGTGACCATGCGGATGCTGGCCCGATGTTTTTTGTTGCTACATTTTGTGCAACGACTGCTAAGTTTAAACACGCTAAACTAAGGATTGTTAAGTACTTTTTAATCATGTTGTTGAGGGATGAAAAATTAATCTGTATTAATTAACTCTAATATAAGCACATGAAGAAGGGCGTAGGAGTTTAAATTAGGTATTTTTTAGCTTTTTGAAATAGGTTTTCAGTAACAATAATTTAATAAAATCAATGGTTAAAATGGAAATAGATTAGTGTGCCGAATGGATATCGTATATGATTCTTTTAAAACAATAGAAGAGGTTATAAATTAACAAAATAAAGGGAACATCTTATTTCGTGGAGCATTAACTTTGCAAGCATTCACTGCGGGGAAGACCTCATACACACACATTACCAGTATCCTGGTACTAACCTTTTAATAGAATGAAAAAAAATACTTTAGTAAGCAATGGCATTCCTGTTTCTGTCTCTTTAGAACCCACCTTAGAGCGCGAAAATTTTCGCCCACATCAACCACCGGATAAAAAACGTTTGTTTACAATTGCAGGATTAGCAATTGTCATTGCTGTTTGTGTGAGTTTGATCGCAAAGGTTTTGGTGTACTTATTAAATCTCTTTACCAATATTTCTTTCTTCGGAAAATTCTCCTTTGATCCTGCTGATCCTGCGCAAAATACGTACGGAATTTTTGTAATTATCGTTCCTATCATCGGTGGCATCATTGTAGGGCTTATGGCATTGTATGGATCCAAAGCGATCCGAGGGCACGGTATACCGGAAGCCATGGAACAGATCCTGATCAATCAAAGTAAAATCAAACCTTCTATTACGTATTTAAAACCCTTATCAGCGGCTATTTCTATTGGAACAGGTGGACCCTTTGGCGCCGAAGGTCCTATCATCGCAACCGGTGGTGCATTGGGTTCTACGATTGGTCAGTTGCTCAAAATTACGCATCATGAAAGAAAAATATTATTAGCTGCCGGCGCGACAGCCGGAATGTCCGCTATATTTGGTAGTCCCATTGCGGCTATTTTCCTGGCGATAGAACTGTTGTTATTTGAATTTTCACCACGTTCTTTAATTCCTGTTGCACTCGCCTGTATCGTTGGTGCTGCTGGGCATCACCTGCTGTTCGAAGAAGGCGTGGTATTTCCGATTGCATCCGCTATTGAAACACCTTCTAATTTTGCATTGGCGTTGTATGGTATTTTGGGGTTAGCAATTGGTTTATTGGCCGTACTCGTTACCAAAATTGTTTACTTCATTGAAGATTTGTTTGAGAGAATTCCCCTGCATTGGGCCTTTTATCCGGCAATTGGAGGGATAGCTGTTGGAGTAGTCGGCTATTTTGCGCCACGTACACTTGGTGTTGGTTATTATAATATCACGGAATTACTTTCGGGATCTTTAACCATTCAGGTGGTTCTGTCTCTTTGCATTTTAAAATTTGTTTCCTGGTGTATTTCGCTGGGTAGTGGTACTTCCGGAGGAACACTTGCACCTCTGCTTACCATCGGTGGTGCCACGGGAGCATTATTGGGAAGTGTGGTGATGTATTATTTACCGAAGGCTGGTGTCACTTTGCCCTTAGCTGCATTGGTGGGTATGGCAGCAATGTTTGCGGGAGCATCGCGCGCATTTCTTACTTCTATTGTGTTTGCACTCGAAACAACCGGTCAATCCAATGCATTGCTTCCCTTGTTAGCATGTTGCACCACTTCCTATTTCACCTCATTCTTTTTTATGGAAAATACCATCATGACAGAGAAGATTGCACGAAGAGGTGTCAAAACACCACACGCTTACGAACCGGATGTATTGGAAAAATTAACTGTTGAAAAAGTATTGACCGATGATGGTACCGTGATCAATGAAGAAAACACCATTAAAGAAGTGCGTCAATGGTATGCAGAAGAAAGCGCTGAGAACAAACCCAACTATTTTATAATTGCAAGTAAGGAAGGAAGCTATAAAGGAATATTGAGTGTTTCCAACCTGTTGAGCAATCATCACGAGGAAGAAAATAACGTGTTAAGTTTAATCAAACGCAATGATATTCATATTAAGATGAATGATACATTAAAGGTTGCCGTAGAAACAATGGCCAAAGAAAATGTGGATGTATTACCGGTAATATCTGCTAAGGAGAAAAATAAAATAATTGGAATCTTATCTTATAAAGATATTATCGCAACTTATAAGCAGGGGATAAATGAACATGAGCAAAAAGATCCTGACCTTTTTCTCAAGCGTCCTAAATTAAAAATTCTGGTGCAGAAGTAAAAGAGCAGATAAAAAGAGCAAGAGCGAATATACTATTTGCTCTTGCTCTTTTTATCTGCTC
>DASRRA010000412.1:0-8895 GCA_035696085.1 Bacteroidia bacterium
CAATGCATATACAAAGGGTTTGAACGTTGAACCCACTTGTCTCGCATGCCCGATTTGCACGTGATCGTATTGAAAAAATTTATGATTGATTCCACCAACCCATGCTTTGATATAGCCTGTTTGCGGCTCGATGGACATAAACCCCGTTTGTAAAAAATGCTTGTAATAACGGATGGAATCCATTGGTGTCATGATTGTATCCTTTTCACCTTTCCAGGTAAAAATTGTCATCTCCGTTTTGGTATTGAATATTTTTTCTATTTCCTTCTCGCTCATATCCGCTTTCTTCAATACACGATAGCGTTCAGAACGTTTCACGCTTTGTTGCATGATGCTTTTTATTTCATCCTTGTTTACATTCCAGGCAAAAGGGGCGTTTCTTTTTTTCTTGCATTCAATATCAAACTCAACTTGTAATGCCTTTATATGCTCGGTTACGGCCGCTTCCGCGTACCGCTGCATGCGGGAGTCTATCGTAGTGTATATCTTCAATCCATCCCGGTAAATATCATATTTGCTGCCATCGGGTTTTAAATTTTCATCACACCATTTTTTCAAAAATACATCCCGTAAATATTCTCTGAAATATGGTGCTAATCCTTCGTTGTGATCTTCCGGGCGGAAAACCAGTTTCAATGGAATCTGCTGCACACGCTCCAATTCCTTTTTATCGATGTAATTGTATTTTTCCATTTGCTGCAACACCGTATTTCTTCTGCCTTGCGAGCGATCATGGAAACGATTTGGATTAAAATAAGCAGGATTCTTTGCCATACCTACCAATACTGCAGCCTGCTCCAGTTTCAAAGAATCGGGGGTTGTATTAAAATAGATCTGAGCCGCAGATTTAATTCCCACAGCATTGTTCACAAAATCAAATCTGTTTAAGTAAAGCGCGATGATTTCTTCTTTCGTGTACTCACGCTCCAATCGAACAGCAATGATCCACTCTTTCATTTTTCGAATCACGAGGTTGATGCCATGCAGGTCCTCCCGCGGAAACAACATCTTTGCAAGCTGTTGCGTAATGGTACTTCCTCCTCCGGAACTACTGCTCCCTGTCAATGCACCGGCAATGGCTCTAAGTAAAGCACGTATATCCACACCGGAATGATCATAAAAACGTGCATCTTCTGTGGCTATCAATGCTTTTACCACATTGGGAGAAATTTCTTTAAACTTTACATTGGTCCTGTTCTCCGCATAATACTTACCAAGTACTTTCATATCCGAGGAGTACACCTCAGTTGCCAGATTGGTCTTCGGATTTTGCAATTCCTTTGTATCCGGTAGGTCTGCAAATAAACGGATGCCGAGTACAAAAAGAAAAATAGTGACTACAGGGCCTCCCAAAAGGATCCAGAATCCGATGATAAATTTTTTATTGTTTGTCTTCTTTGGCTTTGTTGTGCCCATATTACTGATGAATTCGTTTACCTCACGCCGCTCTTCTTTATTCAGCTTTTTCTATGCGTAATCCAATATCCATTATAAGGGGAACAGTCTCAGTTCTCATCCCATGTTGAATTTCAAATGTATACACGCCGGGTAATGGAAAACGTACGTTTCTTTTAAAAGGTATCTGGTTATCATAAATATCTCCAAGTCCTTTTCCCAGCCATTTTCCGCGTTCATCCGCCAATACACATTCCAATGTGTCTGTAGAAAATTTACCGTTGGGAAACGTAGTTTTTATAAAAAGAAAAAGGTTGCTGTAAGGGTATCCGTCCGCATTTCTGACATTCACATAAAAGTTGGCCGCAGTGGAGATGTCTTTGATGGAAACATTCAACTTTACTTTATTATTTACATTCCAGTTATTATCCGGAATGTCCTTGTTTTCTTCAAAAATACGCTTATCATCACAACCTGTCAGAAGAAAAATCAATCCTGTAAACAGGATCAGGGGTAAACAAATGCGTTGTATTCTTTTCATATGCATCCGCTATTGTACAGGTTTATTCGTGTTGTTATTGTTTGAAGGTCGCGGACGATTATTCGGTTTCGGGCGATTACGCTGTTGATGCCCTTGCTGCTTTTGTTGTTGCGGCTGAGGCCTTCCTTCCTGTTGGTTTGGATTCGGTCGATTTGCAGGAGCGCTTGGTTTGTTTGGAGGTTGATTGGGTTTATTCCCCGGATTGTTTGGTTTCCCCCCCGGATTGTTTGGTTTGTTCCCCTGCGCATTCTGTTTTTGCTGTGGTTGTTGTTTTCCAGCATTTCCTCCTGCGTTTTTGGAATCGCCACCTTTCTTTTTATTCTTGAATTTCGGTTTTTTCTTTTGATCAAAACGTGTAAGACTATCCTGACCTACTACATTTTCATAATCCGGTTTCTTTTCAATAATTTTTGGAGCCGCAATTTTGATGGATAAATCTTCTGGTTTTACACCATTTTTATTCATTTCCATCACTTCTTTTACACGATCAACTGTTAAGGGAATAAAGTTATCCGGCTCGTCCGTATAAGAGAAAAACATGGTTCTTCTAAAGATGTCCGTCTTCTGATGAAATGCTCTTCCTCTGTTGGTTTCCAGTTTAACATTATTCACTTCCGGGAAATCCTTCAATGCATCCATGTAGCTATCCAGCTCATAATTCAGGCAGCATTTCAGCTTTCCGCATTGCCCTGCTAATTTCAATGGGTTTAATGACAATTGTTGATAACGAGCCGCACTTGTTGCTACTGAACGGAAATCCGTTAACCAGGTAGAGCAACACAATTCACGACCACAGGATCCTATAGCGCCCAATCGGCTGGCCTCCTGGCGTGCACCAATTTGACGCATTTCAATACGCACTTTGAATTCTTCCGCCAATACTTTAATCAACTCTCTAAAATCCACGCGGTCATCGGCTGTATAGTAAAAGATAGCTTTTGTACGATCGCCCTGGTATTCCACATCGCTGATTTTCATTTGCAAATTCAATTTCACAGCAATGGTGCGTGCACGGTACATGGTAGCTTGTTCCAGGCCTTGCGCCTCCTGCCATTTTTCAATGTCCATCGGTTTTGCCTTGCGGTAAATCTTTTTTATCTCTTCGGAGCTTGGATTCACATTGCGTTTTTTCATTTGTAAACGCACCAGCTCACCTGATATGGAAACAACGCCCATATCATGCCCTGGCGATGCCTCAACCGCCACCACATCACCCACATTCAATTGCAGGTTATTTACATTTCTGAAAAATTCTTTACGGCTGTTTTTAAAACGTATCTCCACACAATCAAATGTACCTTGTCCGCTTGGAAGCTCCATATTGGCCAACCAATCAAATACATTCAATTTATTACATCCACCTGCTCCACATGATCCATTGTTTTTACATCCTCCCGGCAATCCATTGCTGGCTGTATTACAGCCTCTGCCAGTTGAACATCCACTACATCCCATATTTTTAGTTCTCTCTTTTTAGTTAATGATTTGTTGATTTTCATTTTTTCATTTCTGAAAAATCAACATCGTTTTGTACCATTGAAATTGTTGCATGAACAACTTCAATTTGCTTATACCGCTTTGGGTAAATTTAATAATTCATTGAATTTAAATGCCAGGTCCATAAATAAAATTTTAGGATTGGCATTTCGCTCCATGTGAAAATGAGCGGTGTTCAGCTCTTCAATAAAGCGTTCTACATTCGAAGCGTGAATAAAGGGGGAAAATTTCTTAACAAAATCCTGCTCATCGGCACCCAATTTTATCAGGCTGGCATCAGCATAGTTTAAAACCAGGCTTTCCCGCATAATGTGCAAGGCATAGTTTAAGAAATTCTTTTGGCGCTCACGACCGGCTGCTGCTATTTCATCTATCCATTGCAACACAGCCTTGGGATCAAATTTCAAACTGGCGCGCATCAGCTTTTGAAAGCTGGCCAGGTTCTGACTTGTGTTTTCATTTTCACTGATCAACTGCAAGGCTTCTGCATAATTACCATCTGCCAGATGTGCAATTTTTTCGGCTGCATCCGCTGACATTCCATTTTGTTGAACCAGTGCTTCCGTTAATTCTTGATCTTTCAGTTTATTGATTTTTATCAATTGCGTCCTGGAGACAATTGTGCGCAGCAATTGTTCTTCGTTCTCACAAATCAATAGAAATAAGGTCTTGTCTGGCGGCTCCTCTAAAATCTTCAACAGCTTATTGGCTGCTGCCTGATTCATTTTCTCCGCCTGCCAGATGATCATGATCTTGTATTCCGCCTCATACGTGGTCAAACTCAGCTTTCTTAAAATATCGCCGCTTTCTTCCACACCAATAATGGCTTGTTTGTTTTCTGCATTCAATTGTTCAAACCAGTTGTAAAGCGTAATGTAAGGGTTATTTAAAAATGAATTTCTCCATTCGGCTACTACATCCGAACTGGTGCGTACATCCTTTGAAAGCGCCACCGGATATACGAAATGAAGATCCGGATGAACCAGTTTATTATATTTTATACAAGATGGGCATTCACCGCAAGCATCGGTTTCCCCTTTGTTTTTACAGGAAATATATTGTGCATAAGCGACGGCAATAGGCAGATTGCCACTTCCGGAAGGTCCTAAAAACAACTGTGCATGGCTGATACGACCCTCTTTCACTGATCGAATGAGACGTTCCTTTACGTTTTCCTGCCCAATAATTTCTTTAAATAACATGCTTTGCCAACGTGTTGTTTTTAACGATTTCAAAGATAGTAAATCATTTAATGTACAGAAAAAAATTAAGGGCTGCTATCCATTTTTACAAAAGAAATTCCGTTGATTTTCTGCATTATTTTTTACATTTGATTAAACCTTATAACTAAACACAGTCTTTTGTTTCAAACAATTCCATAACCTAAGACCCTCTCTTATGAAAAAGATTTTACCCTTAATCATCGCGCTTGCCTTAACGGCCAACCTTCACGCACAGCTGACTTACAAAGATGTAGCACCTGTTTTTTATGCGAATTGCACCAGCTGCCATAACGGATTCGGGCATGGGCCTTCTTTCATGAATTACACACAAACAGCTGCGCTTACAATTGACATTGAAGATGCATTAAATAACAATGAAATGCCACCCTGGTCCCCCGACTCAACCTACAAACATTTTGTTGGCGAACGCTTTATTTCAGCAACTGATAAAAAGAAGATATTAGACTGGATCGCTGGTGGGGCACAAAAAGGAGATACCACACTGGCTCCAAAACCACCTACTTATACCCAATATCAGATCAATGCCACACCCGACCTGGAACTTCAGATTCCGCTGTTCACAAGCAATGCCGATGCAGAAGATAGTTATGTTTGCTTCTCGCTGCCGACAGGACTTACACAGGACAGGATTTTAAGAGCGTTTGAAATTGTTGCCGGTAACGCGGAGATTGTTCACCATGTTATTGCCAACATTGATACAGCAGCCAGCACAACGGATGATTTATCAGGTAAATGTTATAACATCACCGGTGATTTTAGCATAGGGGTATTGCTCCAGGTGCACCTCCAACCATCTTCCCAAATGTTGCTCCTTACAAAATGGGAATACGCATTAAAAAGGGTTCCAAGGTAGTTCTTCAAATACATTACCCTGCCGGAACCAAAGGACTTAAAGACCAAACCAAAATCAGGCTTTACTTCTATCCTGTGGGTACAACCGGTGTAAGACCCGTATATGTTGCCACACCTTTGCAAAATTGGTTATTGAATATTCCGGCCAATACAGTGAAAACATTTACAGCCAAATATCCGAGCGATATTGCAAATCCCAATACACTTCCATACGCCTTGTCTATGTTTGCTAGTTTCCCGCATTCACACAAAGTAGCTACAACTATCGTGAATTGTGCTTACAAAGGCACCGATACAATCCCCCTGATTCGTATTAAACAATGGGATTTCAATTGGCAAGGCTATTATACTTACAAAAAATTAGTAAAAGTACCGGCGGGTTATCGCCTGTTTGCAAGCCACGTTTATGATAACACGGCCAACAATCCAAACGTACCACAACCACCAAAAGATGTGAAAGCTGGAACCAGTACCGGAGATGAGATGCTGTTTGATTCTTACATGTATTTGATTTATCAAGCGGGAGATGAACACATAAACATCGATTCCATCATTTCTGTTGATCCGCTTACTACATCCATTGGCACGCAATCAACGGCTTCATTCAAAACATATGCGTATCCAAATCCATTTCAAAACAAGGTGCAGATCGGTTACCAGCTGGATAAGACTTCACGTGTTTCCATTGAAATCTACTCCATTTACGGAACATTGGTTAAACGCATAGAGCGAGGTGTGGAGACAGAAGGGCAACATGAAATTACCTGGGATACCACGAGCGATGGATTATCACATGGTACCTATTTGTATATTGTTCAAGCAGAAACACAAAAAAGCGTAGGAAAAATAACATTGCTTTCCGATACACACTAACATAAAAACACTGAATGAAAAAGGGCTGTCTCCAATGAAGACAGCCCTTTTTAGTATAAAGCGTAGGGCTTATTTTTTAACCGCATCTACGCCTGGTAAACTCCCACTTTCAATGTATTCCAGTAATGCACCACCACCTGTAGATACATAGCTTACATCATTTCCAAAATCATATTTATTGATGGCTGCAACAGAATCTCCTCCTCCTATCAATGAGTATGCTCCTTTTTTTGTAGCAGAAACAATAGCTTTAGCAACCGCTTTTGTTCCTTCTTCAAATGAACTCATTTCAAACACACCCATTGGGCCGTTCCACAAGATTGTTTTGGAATTAGAGATAACATCTGCATACTGTTTTTCCGTTCCTTTCCCGATATCTAATCCCATCCAGCCATCCGGAATACTATTAATATTTACTTCTTTTTTATTAGCATCATTCGCGAAACGATCTGCTATAACAGCATCTATAGGAATATGAATTTGAACTCCTTTTTCTTTTGCAGCTTTTAGTATGTTACGCGCCGTTTCGATTTTATCTTCTTCTACTAATGAATTTCCTGTTTGTCCGCCTTGTGCTTTTACAAATGTAAAGGCCATTCCACCACCAATAATAATGTGGTCTGCTTTGTTGATGAGTTGCTCCAGGATCAAAATCTTATCCGATACTTTTGCACCTCCCATAATGGCTGTAAATGGTTTCTCCGCATTGTTCAACACTTTATCGATATTGGATAATTCTCCACTCATCACATATCCAAAACACTTATTCTCCGGGAAGAATTTAGCTATGATCGCTGTGGAAGCGTGTGCCCTGTGCGCTGTTCCAAAGGCATCATTCACATAAAAATTTCCAAGAGATGCTAATTGTTTAGAAAAATTCTCATCTCCTTTTTCTTCTTCTTTATGAAATCTTAAATTTTCTAAAAGAAGAACACCACCTGCTTTTAAGTCCGCTGCTGCTGCGGTTGCAGGAGCTCCTATGCAATCGCTTGCAAACGCAACTGGTTTGTTCAATAATTTACTTAAATGAGCTACAATGTGTTTTAACGAATATTTTTCGGTAGGACCTTCTTTTGGTCTTCCCAGGTGCGACATCAAAATAACGCTTCCACCATCCGCTAAAATTTTATTGATGGTAGGTAATGCTGCTCGCATGCGCGTGTCGTCTGTCACGCTGTAAGCTGCATCTAACGGCACATTAAAATCAACTCGGATTAAAACTTTCTTGTCTTTAAAGTTGTAATTATCAACTGTTTTCATTCGTAAAGGGGTTTATTTTTTGGTGCTGCAAAAGTAATACTTCTGTTTCACATGGTCGACAATTTCTTCAGGCATTTGTTTTCCTGCAGTGTCATCTCTTCTTTCGCAGCTTTGGTCTTGTCTGCATAGCCCAACAGATGCAGGACTCCGTGAATAATCACCCGGTATAGTTCTTCTTCGGCCGTTTTGGAGAATTTTTCTGCGTTTTCGTTGATGCGTTCTATGCTGATAAAAATATCGCCACTAATGGGTAAATTTTTTGATTCTTTGGAATAATCAAAGGTGATGATATCTGTATAGGTGTTGTGTTTGAGGTATTGCTGATTAATTGTCAACAAATAGGCATCCGAACAAAAAATAAAGTTGATATCTCCTTCTGTTCGCTTTTTGCTCTCGATTGTTTGCACAATCCACTTCTTTAGCTGCGTTTTTTTCTTTAAAGTAAAGTTGATGTCTTCTGTATGAAAATGGATCATATTTGCCTATTTTAAGCCTTTACGTTCTCTCCAAATCTGGTTAAATGACTTTGGTGCCACTTCGGGTAAATCCCTGCGGTCCCCCCATTGTTTTTTGAAGAATTGCTTCAACATAAAATTTTTAATTTTTGCTCCGCCTTTGTCCATCTTGCTGCGTTTCAGCATGGCTTTTTTCCAGAACAACCAAATCCAGTTTTCGGTTTTTGGAGATAATCCTTTGTCTACAGAAAGTTTACGGTTCAAGAGCAATAGCTTGTGAATATCTATTTTTACCGGGCACACTTCTGTACATTTTCCACACAAAGTAGAAGCATAGCTCAAATGCTTAAACTCCTGCATGCCATTAAAATAAGGGCTTATGATGGATCCTATGGGGCCGCTATAGGTAGTCCCATAAGAATGTCCGCCTATGGTTTGATATACCGGACACGCATTTAAACACGCTCCGCAACGGATGCACGATAAGGCTCTGCGTTGCTCCGTTTCCGCCATCAGCGTTGTTCTGCCGTTATCTAAAAGAATAACATACATCTCCTCCGGACCGTCAGTTTCTCCGGCTTGTTTTGGTCCGCTATAAATGGTGTTGTATACGGTTAATTGTTGTCCTGTTCCATGTGTAGAAAGCAAAGGCCAAAACAGATCCAGGTCCGCAATAGAAGGGATCATTTTTTCAATCCCAACAATGGCAATCTGTATCTTCGGGAAGGCCGCTGATAGCAATCCATTTCCTTCATTTTCCGTAACGGCTATGGCTCCA
>DASRRA010000413.1:0-13164 GCA_035696085.1 Bacteroidia bacterium
AACTGGTATCGGGTGGTGCGTATTATATCAATTTAAAATCAGATGGACAACCTGTAAAATTAAAACCGGGCAAAGCTTTATCCGTACAATTTCCAAAGTTAACGGATTCCCAAATGGGTTTGTTTAATGGTTACCGTGATAGCCTCGGCCAAATGCAATGGAAACCAAGAAACCAAACGTTTAAGCCCAGCGGATCAGCAGAAGCCTGGAGAGATACCAGGAATACGAAAATAGAGTCGGAAGGAGAGATTTTAATAATTGATTCGATGGCAACCCGAAAACCACAGAAACAGACGGAACAAGAAAAACAAAGGACAGAAGCGTACACAAAATTGTATGCAGCTATGGAAGTTCAAACCTTGGGCTGGATCAATTGCGATCGTTTTTACAATGTTCCGGATAAAACAACTTTATCCGTTAAGCTTAACAATTCGCAAGATATAACATATGTAAGCCTTTATCTGATTTTTGACGATATCAACAGCATTGTTCAAACGCATTATGGTACCACAAAAACGGAAACCTCAAACCCCGGATTTGAAAATGTACCGGTGGGAGCAAAGGCAAGAGTAGTTGCTTTTTCATTAAAAGGTGATAAAATGCTGGCTTACACCGCACCAATTGTTATTAAAAAAGATGATATGGTTCTAATTTCTTTAAAAGAAACAAGTGATGAGGAGCTAAAGACAATGTTGAATGCAAATTAAAAGAATAGTACTTAATATAAACCTAAAACAATTTATATGAATCACAAAGAACGATTTAATTACCTTTTTAGAGGTTATTTTTTTGGTTTTTTACCCTTTGCTTTGCTTTTTGGAATACTTGCTTTGGTTCATTTAGTACCTGTGACTATTAATGACAAATCTTATTATGGCGTACTTGGTTTTTTTGCATTGATTTTTGCAATTCCATTTGTTGCATTGTTTTTTACAGTATTGAATTGGTTGTATTTATCTTTTGGCCTTTGGATCTATTCACTTTGTTTAACACTTCGTAACAAGAAAAAGGCTCAAAATTAATTTACACGCTTAAAAATACAAAGGCCCCACTATGCAGTGAGGCCTTTTATTTACGAGACAGACTTTTAAAATTAAAATACTATCTGTTTACATTAAATTTTTTTGTTGTTGTTTCAGAACCCGACTGAAGTTGGATGAAAAAAATTCCATTTGCAGTTAGTGCATCCAAATTCACAGCATGCGCTTGTCCCGTATTGCTATAGGTTTCCTGGTAAATCAATTTACCGATCACGGAGTAAACAGAAACGTTAATTACATTACTACTCACAGGTGCCTGCACAAATAACACTTCATTTGCAGGATTAGGATAAATGGTAGTCAACGCATCCAGGTAATTGACAGCAATCCCATCTGTTTTGAAAGGATATATCTCCGAAGTTGCAGAACAACCCACACCATCTGTTGTTACAATTACAGTGTAATTACCATCTTTTGTTGGTGTATATGATTGAGTCGTAGCACCATTAATCATATTACCTTCATAATACCATTGATATGTTGCATATCCACTTGGTACGCTTAGTACTTTATTCGTTTCTTTAATGGTTGGTTTGGTCAGAGCAGGATTAATGGTTCCTGTAACAGGTGTGCGCGGACTAGCACAACCGATCCTTGCAACTTCCCAATCATAGAAGAAATAATAAGAATTTGGAGCAGTTGACTTTACATCCGTTTCTGTGATTGAAATTAAATTGGCAATCGTGTAAGGATAGCTAGCTCCACCTTTTGCGCGTTGCAGGTCAAGCAAAGTTCCTGAAACTTTCATAAAATATTGTGTTCCTTCCTGAAGATTGAAATTAAGTATAACCCTACTTTCACCTTTTGGTATATTCACCGTGGTTGTCAATACAGGTTCTCCATGTATATCCACAATATCAATTGTGCGGCTTCCGGCTGATCCAGCGTATACTTTTACACTTTTTATGGTAAGTGGAGCAAGTACATCAAAATACAACCCGTGTATATAATTTGCAGTAAACATCCCACCGCGTGCCAGTGAAGTACTGTCAACGGCTCCTACTTTTTGAGCGTTAACATCTAGTGTATTTTCCGCATAAAAAGTAGTTGTGCTGCTTAAATTTGGTGAGTAAGTGTTTCCAGTACTCAAAGGGCTACCGCCATTAGAACCACTGTACCAGGTTATGGTGCCTTTGTTTGTAGAAGCAGCTTTTAAATCAACAATTCCAGGTCCGCATCTTTGTGCAGGTGTAACCGTTGGTCCGGTCGGTAAAGTGATTTTAACGTAAGCTGTTTTTGTTTCTGTATTCCCTCCTGTTGCGTTGGTTGCGGTTAATTTTACAGTGTACGTACCGCTTACCGTGTAGGTATGAGCAGGGTTTTGTGTGGTGCTTGTTTGTCCATCACCAAAATCCCATGCCCAGCTGGTAGGTTTTCCAGAAGATAAATCTTTGAATTGTATGCTTCCGTTGCAAATATCCGAAACAGTAGAATTAAAACCTGCTGTTGGTGCAACGTTACATGATAGTGTTCCGGTTACGTTTACTGCATCCCATGCATATGCCGTAGAAATATACTCCTGTGAGCAGCTTCCAAAAATATCAGCAGCAGATTTCAATGAATAGGTTCTTGCATCAGCATATTTGGAGTTGTTGGTTAAGTAAACAGTTAATGTTTTAAATGCAATTTTTGCAGCGCTTTCCATCCCAATTCCTTTTACCGAATAGTTTGCATTTTTATCATTAACGCCTTGTTCACCAACAGTTAATATAAAGAACCAGTGATTTTGAACACCACTATTGGTATGCACTCCACCATTATCACCGGTAGTAGAAAGGTCTGTGATATCAGCCCAATAAACACCTTGATACGTATCAGGGTTGGAATGTGATTTTGGATATTGTAAACTTCTCAATGCACCAATATCAGCACCCATATCCCAATCTGCTTTTGCAGGCTTAGCCATCCATTCCACACAGGTTCCGAAGATATCACTGAACGACTCATTTAAAGCGCCTGATTCAGCTTGATAGGTAAGGTTTGCAGAATTTGAAGTAACACCGTGTGTCATTTCATGTGCTCCGATATCAATTGCAGTTAGTGGCATGCCGTTAGGGCCATCGCCATATCTCATGAAGGATCCGTTCCAGTTCGCATTGAACCATTTTGTACCGCAGTGAATGTAGTTTACGAGCTTGTAACCTGCATTGTCAACACTATTTCTTCCATGCACATTTTTAAAATAGTCATAGGTCATTTCTGTTGCCCAATGCGCATCTGTTGCTACTTCATCCCAGGCTGCATTGAAATTATTCCAATCGTTATCGGTATCGGTAAAATCGGTAGAAGGGTAAGTCGTTTGTGTTTCAGGAGCATTTTGTGCATTGAATGTGTTAATACCATTTCCTCTTCCTGTTTCTCTTAAACGGTATGAAGTGGCACTAACTTTATCAACCGTAATGGTTTGCTCGCCGCTATATTTTGTATGTGCTTTTCCTGGCGTATCAACAGTGTGAATCAATTCATGACGTCCGATGATTTCTCCGGTTTTTGCATCCACGAAAATATTAGCTCTGCTTTCCGGATCTTCTGCATAAATATTGAATTTATAAGCCAGGCGAAAACTTGCTTTATCACTTATTTCATTGTTTTTTGGGTAGATAACAAGTTCTCCTTTGGGATCATAATTGAAATTCGGGTCTTCAAAGATCGCTCTTAAATTTTCTATCTCTTGTTTGTTTTCCCATTTGTATTTTTTTGCACCTACAAATGAAAGTGCTTTTGATAACGCTTCTGATTCTGAAAGAGATGGGATTACAGACAACTCTCCAATTGTAAAGAATTCTCCGTTTATACAATCAAGCAAGCCTCCTTTTTGATGTGCAATGTATTCACCACCTTCTACCGGAATATCTTTATACAGTTGATGATAGCGAGTATGTGTAAATCCTTCTCGATCCTTTTCTTGTTTGTAGCTAACTAAATTTTCATTCTCTGTTAAAGCAAGTATTTCCTTCATGGCTTCCAAAGGATTGCCCGCAGCCATTCTGAAATTAGCGGATGAAGATTTGAACTCAACAAATTTTGGTCGCGATAACTCAGGAGAATACTCGATATGCTTCGCATCTTGTATTTTGTTTTCCGCTTCTTTGCCAAAAAATGTTTGAGCAAATGAAGCAGAACAAATCACTGTTGAAGCAACAATTAGTAGTTGTGTTTTTTTCATGATTTTAGTTGATTGGTTTTTGAGAACTATACTGTGACAAGTATACACATTAATATACAGAACAGTAATAACAAGAATGTTAAAATCTACTAATGTTCAAAAACCTGCTATGTACTCTAAATTAGGGCCTATTGAGGATATAAAAATGAAGATGGCGTTCCTGTAAATACCGCTAAATTATCCTATTTGGTACTATCGAATTCCCTTCATATGCGGCGAAATAGCTCAAAATAAGGGTTGTTTAAAGGATGAAAGCTCTATTGAAAATTAATAGAGAAAACTGAATCAAATATTTAGGAGTCGACGTATACACCTTCGAAATGCATAATACCTGAAATTGGTTAGGCTTCAGTATTTTGGGACTATGGATGAATTAAAAGGCCTGTTTTTTAGTCTGGATAAAGTATTCTTTCGTCTAAATTTCACCCTTGTTAACGAGCAACTAGAATGAATTCTGGTACTTTTGCGTATATGATCTCTAAAACTATGATAGCAACAGAAAAATTCAATATTAAAGTTCAACAAACAGCAAAATCAAGGATTAGCGAGTTGGATCAAAAGAACATTGTGTTCGGGAAATTATTCTCTGATCACATGTTTTATGTAGATTTCAAAAATAATAAATGGTCGGATGCGAACATTGTTCCTTACGGTCCGGTTTTAATGAGCCCTTCTACATCTGTATTTCACTACGGGCAGGCTATTTTTGAAGGGATGAAGGCCTACAAAAATGACAAAGGAGAAATTGCCTTGTTCAGACCTTTTGACAATCACAAACGAATGAATATTTCGGCCGAACGTATGGCCATGCCGAGTATACCTCAGGAACTATTTATACAGGCCCTTTCTCAGTTAGTAAAAATGGACAAAGCCTGGGTGCCTGATGCAGAGGGAGCATCGCTTTATATTCGCCCTTTTATAATTGGTACTGATGAATTTATTGGTGTAAAACCATCTGATAATTATCGTTTTTACATTATTACTTCATCAGCAGGAAAATATTACAATGAGCCGGTTCGTGTATTGGTGGAAACAAACTACATACGTGCCGTTGAAGGGGGAGTAGGCTTTGTAAAAGCTTCCGGAAACTACGGACGTTCTTTATTCCCAACCAAATTGGCACAGCAAAGAGGCTATCAGCAAATCATCTGGACCGATGCAAGAAATCACCGCTATTTAGAAGAGTCGGGCACCATGAATTTAATGGTAGTAATCGATGATGTATTGATTACACCCCCTATTGGAGATACAATTTTAGCTGGTATTACAAGAGATAGCGTATTGACATTAGCACGTGACTGGAAAATGAAGGTGCAGGAGCGTAAAATCAGTATAGATGAAGTAATTGATGCACACAAACGCGGAACTCTGGAAGAAGCATTTGGAACTGGAACTGCAGCAACCATAGCAGATATCGCAACCATTGGTTTTGAAGGAAAAGATTATGTGTTACCTCCTGTTGAAGGAAGAATTTTTTCAAACAGAGTGGCGCAAGAGCTGGAGAACATACGCAGAGGACGTGTTCCGGATATTCATAACTGGATGTATAAAGTTGTATAATTAAGAATTAAAAAACACACCGCAACCTAACAGTTTTTAATGCGTAAGCCGAAAGTAAGCATAGGATTAAAAGCTGTTGGGTTTGTTTTTTTTATTAATCTTCTCTTGAAAATCGAAGGAATTTAGGGAACACTGCCATTATTTTCAAAACGAAACGTGTTAAATAATAAATGACGAGGTTGGTGAACCGTGGCCCCCAGGTATTTTTAATCACATACGATTCGTATTCCACTTTTCTGCAGCCTGTTCTGATAATCTCTTGTAAATGTTCATCTAATTCTTTTACAAGTGATGTGTCTATTGCATCCACATTTAATTCAATACTACTCAAGGCACTTAAGTAATTTAAATTAAAGGATCCAATCGTTACCCACTCCTGGTCAATCATTGCAATCTTTCCATGCAGGATGGACTTTTCCCATTCGTAAATATGAATGCCTTGTTTTAGTAAAGAAGCATACAGATGACAGGTGGCTCTTCCATACAAAATAATATCCGATTGAGCAGATAAAATAATATGCACCTTCACACCTCTGTTTGCAGCTCTTTTAAGGGCTTTTAAAATTCTGCGGCCAGGTAAAAAATAACTGGATACAAAAAATATAGATTCCTGCGCATTTTTTATGGCTTGCAAATATCCTTTTGAAATCTGTCGCTTTCCGCGCAGGCGATCGTTTTGCCGAAACCTGACAAGGGTTTCAGCTGTTGATAAAATGGAGCGAGGAAAATTTGCAGAAAAAATAAAACGTTTATTTAAAATAGAAGAGCAGATCTTACTTGCTTTTTCACAAACAGCTCCCCTTACTAAAATAGCATAATCAAGCCAGGGAGTTGTGTTTGCAGAACCCCTGTATTTATCCGAAATATTGATGCCTCCAACCAGTGCGGCAGCATCGTCTATCACAACAATTTTATGATGCAGGCGCCTTCCTAAATTGACGATATTCCTGGAAAAGAAGGGCGCAAAAAAACGGATGCGAATACCCGCTTTTTTTAAATTGGAAACAAATTCATGCGGCAAATCCTTGGAACCAAAAGCATCCAGCAGCATGTAGATTTTTACGCCTCTTTTGGCAGCAGTTTTTAGTTCATTTGCAATTTGAAAACCTGTTTCATCTGCGTCGTAAATATAGGTTTGAAAGTGAATGATAGTTTTAGCAGATTGTATAAGTGTGATCAGTTTTTCAAAAAAATCAGCTCCACTGTATACCAATTGCGCACTTTCAGCAACGTAAAAGCTATTGATCTTTAAACGAGTGTTAGCAGTTGGTGCCATTTGTCGCGGTTAGTTAGTTGGATTTCTTTTTCAGGAACCGAACAAATCCAGAAATAATATTTTTTTTACCTATGATCCCTCTCCAACCCTGGCGTACCAATATGGCTCCCAAAATTGCAAGAAAACCAAATGGATAAGGCCATAGCTTATTATAGGTTCCTACCAGAATGGTAAAAAGAATAATAAAACCAAGGAACATTCCGGATATAAAAAACAAATTGTAAATAACCGGTGATCGCTTGAAATAGTCGTAATCTGTTTTCTTTTCTTTGGGTTGATAATCTCTCCAGTTATAATTCACGTTAACCGGATTAGTTGAATTATTTTTTAACGAAGTACCGTAATACTGCCTTTTTTTTGTGATTTCCGCCTTCGTGGCATCTGCATAATTCAATTTTACATCATGCAGCAAGCGTTTTTTTCGATCTGTTAAAATTTCGTATGCCTCATTAATAATAGTAAATAATTCATGTGCTTTTGGAGAATCATTTACATCCGGATGTACTAATTTTGCTTTTGAACGATAAGCTTGCTTTATCTCTTCCAATGTTGCATCACGGCGAACTTCTAATATTTTATAGTAATCATAGAGCATCCAGCTGCTAAAGTATGAAATTTTTGATTAGGTGGTGAAACGCCTAGGTCTTCCAGACCTTTGACGTTTCGTATCCTTTACTATGTCATAGGTACTTAAGCGTGCCGCATGAATAGGCGTTAAATTTAACAAAAAACAACACTTATATATTTGTTTAGGGTGGAGGTTTTGGTATTTTTAGCAACCATATATCCCTTAACTAACCATAAAATGAAAACGACATTTAAACAATTATCAGTAGTTGCTTTGCTGGCAGTTACAACCATTGCATTTAAACCGCAGGCTGTAGTTGGTCCGGAGCTGGAAATAGGCGCATCCATACCCAAAACAGCCATAAAAATGATGGACGTTTCCGGGAAGGAAGTTTCCCTTGGCGATGCAAAAAGAGAAAAAGGATTATTGGTTATATTTTCCTGCAACACTTGTCCTTATGTAAAGCTAAGCGAGAGTCGCATTAAAGAAGTAACGGAACGAGCATTAAAAAATAATATTGGTGTCATCATTATCAATTCGAATGAAGCACAACGCGGGGATGAAGACTCTTTTGAGGAAATGAAAAAATATGCGATCACTCAAAATTATTCCTGCAGTTATGTCGTGGATAAAAACTCCGAATTGGCTGATGCTTTTGGTGCTACCAGAACACCACATTGTTTTTTGTTTGATAAAAAAGGGTTGGTCTATCGTGGTGCAATAGACGACAATGTAAAAGACCCGGCTGCGGCAAAAGAACATTATTTGAAAGATGCAATTGATGCAGTAGCAAAGGGAACGGTTGTAAAAACAAACTCTACTAAATCGGTGGGATGCGGAATTAAACGATTGAGTTGAATAGCAGTTTTAAGACTGGAAACGCCAAAGGTTTTTAAAATCTTTGACGTTTTTTTATTTTTGGGAAGCGAGTGAGCATCATTCTTCGGGTCCGGCATTCCCGCTTTTCGCTGCAAGTTTGCCTCCACCCACATGCTATACCTTCGTCAAAGCTTTCCGCTACAATCGGGGCTATAAATTGATTTAGTTCCATGAATTCACACTCCATACGCTCGCTCAAAACTTGATTCCCTAGCCCCGATTGAAGTGGAAAGCCCGCCTTGGTTATAGTTTCCGCGGGCGCTGCCCGAAATAGTATGGTTTATGAGATAAAGTGTGATGAAGGCGGCTTGAAACGTAAAGCGGGAATGTAGGAAACTAAGAGAGATGAACTTCCGCTTTTAATAATTTACATCATCACTTATTATTTTAAACGTCAAAAGTCTCGAAGACTTTTGGCGTTTCCGATTACTTATTCTTGTATTTGTATTCCGCCAGCAACATATCAATATCCTTCATCAAATTTGCAATTTCAGTAGAATCCGTCCCATCATAAAACCCGCGTATACGTTTGTCTTTATCAATTAATGCGAAGTTTTGAGTGTGAATAAAATCATCCGGACCACCATCTCCTTGTTCAGCATTTAAAAGATAGCCTGTTCTGGCAATATCGTATAAAGCTTTCTTAGCGCCGGTTACAAACATCCATTGATCAGCATCTGCATTGTGTTTGATGGCATATGCTTTTAATTGCTGCACCGAATCTATTTCCGGATCCACGGTATGGGATAAAAATTTTACTTCTTTGTTGCCTTTGTATTTGCTATATACACGCTCCATTTGCGTACTCATAATGGGGCAAATGGTATGACATGTAGTAAAAAAGAAATCGGTTACATACACACTTCCATTGAATGCATCTTGTGTAATGGTTCTTCCATCCTGGTCAGTAAAGCTAAATGCCTGAATGGTGTGGAAAGTGGTATCTGTTTTACCATTTTTGGATTCGTATTGTTTTTCTCCATAAATAGGTAGAATGCGGGTAGGTTTATCTTTATCGTAAATAAAAAAAGCATAGACAAAAACAGCAGCAGCAAAAACTAAAAGAATAACATTAAGCGATTTTATTTTCATTGTATAATTATGGAATGGTTTGAAGTTCACTTTTTAAGAATGCAGTCGTTATTGATTTTTCAAAAAAACGATTGATGGATTTTTTTTTATTTACGATCCACGTAGCTGGCAGTGCACCGCTCCATTGGTCGGAAATTTTTGGAATAAAATAATTTCCATTTACTTCATCAAGTAGTACAACTTCTGATTGCACTTGCTTTTTTTTGATGAAGGGAATTACTTTTTTATCGATGTCTTCTTTGAAGTCGAGACTTACTAAAATGACTTTTATCTTCGTTTGTAAATAGGTAGCTTGAATGCTGTCGAACGCCGGCAACTCCTTTACACATGGGCCGCACCAGGTTGCCCAAAAATTAACAATATAAGTGGTGTCTGAATTAGTTTTGATACGTTTTTCAAGGTCTTCAATTTTCCAGACAGAAGGGGATTGAGAACAGGCTAGTATACAAATGAAGGTCAATGCTACTAAAAACAACCCTTTCATTAAGAATGCTTTTTAATAATAAAACCATTTTCCACTTTATCGAATCCTATTTTGGGATAATATTCCATTGCTGGACCATTTGACAAAAGGATAATCATCGTATCATCGCCAATCGCATTTTGAGTAAGCTCAATCAGTGTGGTACCTACGCCTGATTTTTGATTTTCTTTTTTTACCGCTAAATCGGATAGATAGCAGCAATAATTGTAGTCGGTAACGGAGCGTGCGATTCCAATTAAACGCGTACCATCCCACGCGGTGACAATGAGATTGGAATTATTTAGCATGGCTTGAATTCGGGAAGGATCTTCAATTGGCCTGTTGATTCCGGCATCTTTAAATACTTCAATTACTTCGGCTGCTGAAACTTTTGCATTGACTTTAAATTGAATGTTCATGGGAGAGGAGTTTGATAGGGCTAAGTTACAAAACATTCTTGTACCACATCTGTATTTAGGCTTACTGTCTTATTATAAGGATTGTTAAAAAAGAGTTATAGAAAAGCAAAAATGTTAAAGACAACGCTTTCAGTGTGAAAGCGAACGATATTTTTATATTTTTGCGCCTTTAAATATAAGATTTATAACAGGTTAAAGGAAAATTCAATTAAAAATGGAAGTTGGTAATTACTCAAATTCGCTTACGTATGCGATAGATGCAGCGGAGGAAGACTATTTATTCGTACAGCAATCTACTATAGAAGGAGCTGGAAAAGGATTGTTTACAGCTGTTGACATATATAAAGATGAAGTAATTTGTCTGTATAAAGGAGAGTATTTATCGCCTGAAGAGTCGCTGAAAAGAGCATTAATAGGAGAGGATCGCTATTTTATAAATATGGTTGAAGGTGGCGTGATGGATTCCATGCATGTGCATTGTTTTGCGAAATACGCGAATGATGTGGTAGGGAGCACGTTTAAAACAAATGCAAAGATATCCCTGGATGAGCATGACAATGTATGTATTGTGGCTACACGCAAAATTAAAGCAGGAGAGGAAATATTCTGTAGCTACGGGAAACGCTACTGGAAGAGACAGCGCGAGTTTTGAGTATGAGTTTCAAAAAAAAACGTCAAAGGTTTTCAAACCTTTGACGTTTTTTTATTTTAACAGCTTACTTCTTAATAAGAAGTAACTAATTCCACTCTTCTGTTTTTACTTCTACCGGTTGCAGTTTTATTATCTGCAATTGGTTTTGTTTCTCCATATCCTTTTGCTGTTAAGCGGGATTCTAAGATACCTTTTGTCATCAGGTAGTTTTTAACTGATTCTGTTCTTTTTTGAGAAAGCTCCATGTTATAATCGTCATTTCCAACATTGTCAGTATGCCCTTCAATAGTAAGGTTGGCACCCTCATATTTTTTTAGAATCTCCACCAATGCATCCAATTGACCCGATGATACAGGTTTTAGCTTAGCACTGTTGGTTTCAAAATAAATTTTGCTGGCAATCTGTGTTATTTTTTTGACATCCTCTTTGGAAATTTCAGGACAACCTTTATTTGCAAGGGTACCTTTTACAGCAGGACAACGATCTTCCGGATCAGCAACCCCATCTCCATCTGTGTCAGCGCATCCTTTTAAGCTCGCAATTCCTTTTACTTCCGGACAAGCATCATCTTCATTTAAAACACCGTCTTTGTCTGTATCTACAGGGCAACCGGTAGCGTCAACTTTGTATTTCTTATCTGTATCCGCACATTTGTCATCAATATCCACTACACCATCTCCATCTTTATCCGGACAACCTTTTAAGGCTACAGTTCCAGCTACATCCGGGCAACGATCATCTTTATCAGCTGTTCCGTCATTGTCTTTATCAGGGCATCCCTTGAACGCGGCCACTCCGGCAGCGTCTGCGCATTCGTCCTGGTAATCAGGAACGCCGTCTCCATCACGATCCAACGGACAACCTGTTTTATCAACAGCAACACCGGTAGGTGTGTTTGGGCATTTATCCATGCGATCAGCAACACCATCTAAATCCGCATCTTTTTTCTTTCCAAGATTGAATGTTAATCCAACCGTGTGCATTAAGTAGCTATCGTTTAAACCTTTGATTTCATTGTCCAGATAGTCAGTTCCGGTATACATAAAGGTTTCTTGTAATTGTAAGGAAACAACTCTACCCATTTGTATGTTCAATCCGAATCCACCTGTAGGTGCGGCATAGCTATATATTTCACGGCCTACGGTGTATTTTTTTTCGTAGTATAAAGCGCTTCCACCTGCAAAAAGATAAGGTCTTAAGGCATACTCAGGAGGAGTCAGGTTAATTCGCAAAGCCAGTGTTGCAGTGGTGAAGCTGGCCAGGAAATGCCGCTCCGGTCCTGTTCGCTCAGGGTTTGCAGGGTTTAGCGGTTCAATATTACCGATTTCACCTTTGTTCCCAAATAAGGTTAAATCAACGTATCGTCCGAGGTAGCGGGAAACAGAAGCACCCCCAAAGGCATATGCTGCTTGTTTAGTAGTATACCAGCTTTGCCCGCGATCTCCATTATATTGTGTTAGCCCGCCATGAAAACCGATGTTCCATTTTTTGTCGGGTGTTTGTGCATTTATTGTCGTTGTTGCCAATACGCAACAACCCATCAGTAATAGCTTTTTCATAAGATCATATATTTTAAATAGATGTGAATTAGTTTTGTGCTTTGGTTTTATAAGAACTATACCATCAATCGCATAAGGTTTTTGAGCGAATGTTTATAAGACGCTGCAAGGCTAATAAACAAAGGGTGTTGCAGACGTGTATAAAAATTGGAATAGTGGTTTTTGCGGGAATCGGCGATGGATAAGGTATACAAGACATTTATCCCCAGTTTGTGGAGGATTTACCTTTAATAAAACAATAATGTAGGGATAATGTGAGATTGATGTAAAATTATTTGACTGTAAATCAACCGGTTTGTGAGTTTTTGAAAATATTAATATGGAAACGCTTGTATTTATTAAAAAACAAAGTACTTTTGCAACCCGCTTTCGAGATAAATGTAGAAAGTTGACCACCTAAAAGTATCGTTCCTTAAAAGAAGTAATCGAAAAAAGTTTTTTAAAAAAGCTTGTAATTTAAAAAAGATTATTACTTTTGCAGCCCTTATAT
>DASRRA010000414.1:0-7840 GCA_035696085.1 Bacteroidia bacterium
TCCAATTTTTATTATTTGACGGGTTTAAATGAGTCCAACGCCATGCTGGTTGTTTTTAGCGAAGCGCAAACCATTAATAATGTAAAGGAACAAAACGAAGTCATCTTTCTAAAGGACCGCAATCCTTCAGCAGAGGTATGGACAGGTCGTTTATTAGGTAAAGAAGGAGCAAAAACGAAGTTGGGCTTTAACACGAGTTTAATCAATAAGCAACTGATAGACTTCAATTACAATTTTTCAAAATTGGATAAAATATTTGTATTGCAACCCTTAAATACTTGTCCTTCGGCTTATGCAGAAGACGGATTGGATTTGAGCCTGGTGTTCAGTACCAAAGTAAGCTCCTATTCTAACACGAAAGTGAATACAGACAGGCTCGCAAATTGGATGGCTGACCTTCGTGAAATTAAGCAACCGGAAGAGATTGCTTTGATGCGAAAAGTAATAGATAATAGTGTTGCTGCCCATATAGAGTTGATGCGAGCACTACTTCCGGGAATGTATGAATATCAGGCACAAGCGGTAGTGGAATATATATTTAAACGGGGGGGGATGGAATGCGTGTCCTATCCATCTATCCTTGGAGGAGGGGAGAACACCTGTATCCTTCATTATGAAACAAACCGGAAAAAATTAAGCGGAACCGATATGTTGGTAATTGATGCCGGTGGTGAATATCACGGTTATGCAGCTGATATCACCAGAACTTTACCAGTTGACGGGAAATTTTCTACGGAAGAAAAAACAATTTATGATATTGTATTAGAGGCCCAACAGGAAGGTATTAAAGCCTGTTTAGCGGGGAAATCTTTTAAGGCGCCACACCTGGCAGCGCTCGCCATCATTCAAAAAAGATTATTGGAACTTGGAATTATAAAGACTGCAACAGAAAGTGAGCGCTATTTTTTTCATGGAACATCCCATTACTTAGGGCTGGATGTGCATGATGTAGGACATTATGGAAAATTAACACCAGGCAATGTGATTACGGTAGAGCCCGGAATCTATATTCCCGAAGGCTCACCTTGCGATTCGAAATGGTGGAATATTGGTGTACGAATAGAAGATGATGTATTAATTACGACTGGAGAACCAGATGTACTATCAGGAAAATTGCCGAAAACAACAGAAGCGATTGAAACCTTGATGAAGGAAGAAAGCGAACTCAATAAAATGAAATGACCCGCTTTCGTTAAAACTTAAGCGGATAAGTCTAACATTTAATACCCACTACCAATACGTCATCGCGTTGTTTGGAAGCGCCCTTCCATCTTTCGAAAGCCTGTTCTAAGACTTCTTTTTGGTTTTTCATATCCTGATCCTGGATTTCAGTGAGCATGCTTTCAAATTGTTTGGAAGAAAAGCGTTTCTTGGTTTCTTCACTCGATTGGTCGCAATAGCCATCCGTTAAGAAATAAAGTGTTAATCCAGATTTATAAGGAATTTGTTGAGCAGTAAACTCTTTGTCATCACGTTGCTGAGCCCCACCAATGGAAAAGGAATTACCTTTTATTTTTTGCAATTGTTCGCCAAATGTGTACATAAAGTGGTTTGCACCGGTGTAAAGGATTTCTTTTTTTACACGGTCAATGCTGCAAATGCTAATATCGATTCCATCATATTTTTGTGAGCCCTCGTGCTGATGCAAGGAGTGCGTAATTTTTTCATTTAGTAATTCGGCAATTTTTTGCGTGCAGGTAATTTTGCGTTCATTTACTATTTCATTTAAAAGTGTATTGCCGATCATGGACATAAATGCGCCCGGAACCCCATGTCCTGTGCAATCTGCAACCGCCAGGATAATTTTATTGTCCTGGTAGGAGCACCAGTAAAAATCACCACTTACAATTTGAGAGGGTTTGTAGACCACAAAAAAATTATCATTAAATAATTTGGTTAATTCATCATCAGACGGTAAAATCGTATCCTGTATGCGTTTGGCGTAGGTGATGCTATCGGTAATCATTTGGTTGTTTTTCTCAATTACCGAATTTTTCTCTTCAATCAAATCGTAAGCATGTTGCAATAAATCATTTGCTCTTTTCTTTTGGCGGAATTGGCTATAAAACAAAATAGCCACAATCATTAATAACAGGAAACCTACAAAAATGCTAATACTAACGGTACGTTGAGTTGAGAGTTCATCTTTTTGTCTGGCGAGCTCCAGGGTTTGTATATCTTCATTTTTTTTAAGCAGTTCAATTTCCTGTTCTTTCTTTTCAGTAGTATACTTCGTATTCATTTCTGCCATCGATTTACTGTTTTGTTCGTTAAACAAACTGTCTTTGGCATCTGAAAAAAGTTTATAATACTCGGAAGCTTTCTTATAGTTGGTCATTTGTTCATAGAGCTTGGCCATGGATAGGAGCATATCCTTCACACGAAGTTTTGATTTGATTTTTTTTGCGATGTTTAAGGCCTGCAAATAATTTTTCTCAGCACTTTCGTAGCGTTTATAAACCAAATCAATATCTCCAAGGTTTTGATAGCCGTAAACGCTTAGGTCTTGATAGTTTTTCAATTTAGTAATTTCAAGGCTTTGCATGGATTTGTTGTAAGCGGTCTGGTATTGCTTAAGTTGTGTATAGACTAATGCCGAGTTGCTCAGGATGAGTGCAATTGCAAAGGTGTCTTTCATTTCTCGGGCAAGTGGGAGTGCCTCGTTATAGTAGAGACTCGCAGAATCAGCTTTTTGCTGACTTTGAAACATACCGGCAATATTGCTTAAAGTAACGGCTAGAGCACCTTTGGCATTTATTTTTCGCTCTACCCTCACCGCTTTAAACGCGTATTCAAATGCTTTTTCAAGATTGTTTTGTTCACTGTAAAGGTTGGCAAGATTGCTATAATACCAGTGCAGGTTGTTTTGAGTTTTTATTTTTTCTTCGATGGCCAGGCCCATAAAATAGTATTTCATGGCCTTTGCGTGATCTCCCATATAGGCATAAGCATTTCCAAGGTTATTGATAGCAGTGGATTGAATAACCGAATCATTCGCCATTTTGGAAAGCATTAATCCGGTATTTAATAAATCGATTGCTTCCAGATAATGTCCTTGACGATAGGAAATAATCCCTCTTAAATTAAAACAAGTGGCTAAACCAGCTTTATAGGCATTTTTTCGCGCCAAACCATCCGCTTTTGCTACTAAAATCAGTGCCGGGGCATATTGTCCGGTTAATACTAATTTTCGGGCTTCACGGGTCAATTTGTTAACACTTGCTGTATCAATTACCTTAGGATGTTTTGATGCAATTTTGGATTGCGCACTGAGGGAGCAATAAAAGCACAAGAAGAAGATGATTGAATAGAGAGCCCTCACCGTTTGATGGTTTGTTTGGGTTTTTAAACGGAAAAAACATTCAATGGTTGCTAAAAAACAGGTGTTGGACGAATAAAACTGCTATTTTTTTAGGAAGCGAAATTAGGGGATTCTGGGGTAAAACGATTATTGGCAAAAGGATATGTCCTGAAATTTTAAAAGACAATTAGCTTTTTTTACAGAAAAAGACAGCATTTTTTGTAAAAAAATTGTGCAGTTCGAATTATAATTTTACATTTGCACTCCAATTTTGATAAAACACAAGTACAATGGCAAAAAAAGGTAGCAGAATTCAAGTAATTATGGAATGTACTGAACACAAAGACAGCGGTAAACCCGGAACGTCTCGTTACATTACTACCAAAAATAAGAAGAATACCACAGAAAGATTGGAGTTGAAAAAATACAACCCGATCTTGAAAAAAGTAACACTTCACAAAGAAATTAAATAATAACTTTGATCTTACTGATTGCGTTAAATCATTAATTTCAATAATATTCAAATACAATGGCAAAGAAAGTAGTTGCAACACTTAAATCTGGTAAAGGAAAAGACTTTACAAAAGTGATAAAAATGGTAAAATCAGATAAAACTGGTGCTTACTCGTTTAAAGAAGAAATTGTTCACAACGATCATATTAAGGATTTTTTAGCGAAATAATTTTTTGCTGTTTATCTCTTTTCATAAAGGCTTCCTCCAAAACAAGGGGAAGCTTTTATCATTTATTTCCCGCCCTTTGCTTACCATAGCTTTAGCGAAGGTAGGGAGCTTTTAAGCCATAGGTGCAAAGTACCAGTATAATTAACAACTTCAACCTTAACCACGGTTCTTCATATGGGTATTTTTAGTTTTTTTAGCAAAGAGAAAAAAGAAAGCTTGAATAAAGGGCTTTTTGTAACCAAACAAAGTTTCTTTAGTAAACTGGCCAATGCGATCATGGGAAAAGCCACCATCGATGATGAAGTATTGGACAACCTGGAAGAAATACTGTTAACTTCTGATGTAGGTGTTGATACTTCTCTACGTATTATTGAGCGAATCAGAAAAAGGGTTTCTCAAAACCGTAAAGTAGATACGTCACAATTGAACGAAATTTTGAGAGAAGAAATAGCTGAATTGCTGATTAGTAACGGGCAAGAAAACAGGAATGATTTTGAAGTGCCTGCAGTTAAAAAACCGTATGTAATAATGGTTGTAGGCGTAAATGGAGTAGGGAAAACAACCACGATTGGTAAATTAGCGTATCAGTTCAATAAAGCCGGTAAATCAGTAATGCTCGGAGCTGCCGATACATTCAGAGCTGCGGCGGTGGATCAGATAAAGATCTGGAGTGAGAGATCCGGTGCAGCACTCGTATCGCAAGGAATGAACGCAGATCCGGCCTCTGTCGCTTTTGATACCTTGACTTCTGCTGTTGCAAAAAATGCAGATGTGGTGATCATTGATACTGCTGGGCGTTTGCACAACAAAATAAATTTAATGAATGAGCTAACAAAGATTAAAAATGTAATGCAAAAAATTGTACCGGATGCACCACATGAAATATTGTTGGTACTGGATGCATCAACTGGGCAAAATGCAATAGAGCAATGTAAGCAGTTTACAGCAGCCACTGCAGTAAACGCATTGGCATTGACAAAATTGGATGGAACCGCCAAAGGCGGTGTTGTGATTGGTATTTCAGACACGTTTAAAATTCCAGTGAAGTATATAGGTGTAGGAGAGAAAATGGAAGATCTGCAGGTGTTCAACAAACATGAGTTTGTAGATAGCTTGTTTAAAAATTAAAAGAAGAAGCGTTGAAAACGAAGACCCTCAAAAAGAATAAGGTGAATGTAGTAACATTAGGTTGCTCCAAAAACATTGTGGATAGTGAAGTATTGATGGGCCAACTGAAAGCCAACAATTTTCAGGTGGAACACGAAAGCACAAGCGATGACTCCAGTATTGTAATCATTAATACCTGTGGTTTTATAGATAATGCAAAGCAGGAAAGTATAGATACCATTATTCGCTATGCCAATGCCAAGAGCGATGGATTGGTGGATAAAGTGTATGTTACAGGCTGTTTGAGTGAACGCTATAAGCCAGAATTGGAAAAGGAAATTCCGAATGTGGACGGATATTTTGGAACCCGTGAATTACCTCGACTATTAAAGACATTAAAGGCGGATTATAAACATGAGTTGGTAGGAGAACGTTTGTTAACCACACCACATCATTATTCTTATTTTAAAATTTCAGAAGGGTGCGACCGCCCTTGTTCTTTCTGCGCTATTCCGTTAATGCGGGGAGGCCATATATCCAAGCCTATAGAAGAACTTGTAAAAGAAGCAAAACACCTTGCCAAAAACGGAACAAAGGAGTTTATGCTGATTGCACAAGACTTGACTTATTATGGATTGGATATCTACAAAAAGAGAAACTTGTCAGAATTATTAAAACAGCTTTCAGATGTGGAAGGGATTGATTGGATCAGGCTGCATTATGCATTCCCGGCGGGTTTTCCGATGGATGTGTTTGATGTAATGAACGCACGCAAAAACATTTGCAAGTACCTGGATATGCCCTTGCAACATATATCTGATGCCATGCTAAAAAGCATGAGAAGAGGAACAACCAAGCAAAAAACAATTGATTTGGTGAATGAGATTCGTGCAAAGGTTCCGGGTATAGCCATCCGTACAACGCTGATAGCGGGTTATCCTGGAGAAACGCAAAAAGATCATGAAGAGATGCTGGAGTGGGTGGCGCAAACACGCTTTGATCGCCTGGGCATTTTTGCTTATTCACATGAAGAAAACACACATGCATATTCTTTAAAGGATAATGTTTCAGCTAAAGTAAAACAAGCCAGAACAGAAGCTGTAATGGCCTTGCAACAAGGAATATCCCTGGAGTTAAATCAACAAAAAATCGGAAAAACCTACAAGGTATTGTTTGATAAAAAGGAGGGAGATCATTTTATTGGCCGGACCGAATTTGATTCGCCCGAAGTGGATAACGAGGTATTAGTGGCTGCCAATAAGGATTTCGTACGTGTTGGTGATTTTGCAAATGTGAAAATTACTTCTGCTGAAGATTATGATTTGTATGGGGTGGTGGTTTAAAACCCTCCACACTCACACTCACTGCGTCAGCACAGGATTGCACTCAGCTCACCGCTCTAACTTCATCGCATACCTCAAATCGTCCCCTTCAATAAGCACCTGGTAAAGACCGCCCGGCAGGTTACCAACCGGAAGCACTAATTGAATGGATTCATTTTCCTTAGCCATTATTTTCTCCTGAGCAACCAATTGACCAATTGAATTGAATATGCGTATGGAATATTCACCGGCGTTATCCACATCCATTTGCAGATTACTCTCGCCGTTGTAAGGGTTTGGAAATATCGTTGCAGAAAAAGTGGAAATAAAAAGCGGAGCCACATCCGTTGTTTGCTGATAAACGCGAACATAGTCAATAAACATTGTATCCGGGAAAACAGAGGTTCCATCCGGACTTCCAGGCCAGTTGCCGCCAACAGCCATATTTAAAAGGATAAAGAAGGGCTTGTGAAATTCGTCAGTGCCATTGATATTGTTTTTGATATTGGCATCCTTGTATTTTTTGCCATCCAGTGTCCATTTGATGGTTTCATTATCCCATTCTATTCCATACACATGATATTTTTTAACGTCGCAGGCTGTATCGCCTCCGTATTGTGCGTGACCATTGTTATCCCAGTGTATGGTGCCATTCATTTTAGGTTCTGTATTCACATGTTCCATGATGTCAATTTCCCCGCATTTAGGCCAGCTTACTTGTGTTATGTTTTCTCCCAGCATCCAGAAAGCCGGCCAAACCCCTTTAGTTGCAGGCAATTTGATACGAGCTTCTATTTTACCATAGGTCCAGTTTTGTAATCCCTGCGTTTTCATGCGGGCAGAGGCGTAGCTGCTGCCGCTATAAGACTCTTTGCGGGCTATGATCATTAAATTACCATTATCAATTTTAGCATTTTCTACTCGGGTGGTATAGTTCTCTAATTCATTGTTTCCCCAGCCACCGGCACCCGTTTCAAACTTCCAGTTATTGGTGTTTATGGTGGTTGCGTTAAACTCGTCGGACCATACAAGTCCCCAGTTTTGGGCCTTTACGGCGGTCAATACAAACAGAAAAAGGAATAATGAACTTGTTTTTTTCATATTTTCATAGAAGAGTGATTAAGAGAAATGGATTAAGTACAAGCTAAAAGAAACAGTTTACTGTGCCTAAAGGGTTAGGGTTACATGATCGGGGTTATGTTTTATGCATTTTAAGCAGGTGGATATGAAGTAAATATAAAATAAATGAAAAAAAATCTTTAAAAAGTTTGTAAATCAAAAAATCTTAGTACTTTTGCAACCCGCTTTCGAGATAAATGTAGAAAGTTGACCACCTAAAAGTATCGTTCCTTAAAAGAAGTAATCGAAAAAAGTTTTTTAAAAAAGCTTGTAATTTAAAAAAGATTATTACTTTTGCAGCCCTTATAT
>DASRRA010000415.1:0-3839 GCA_035696085.1 Bacteroidia bacterium
ACAACAATGTATTATGTAAAAATTACAACACCAAGCGGATGTACTGCTACAGATAGCATACAGATTACAGCCCATGTATTTGAAGCAAATGCAGGTTCTGATAAAACGTTGGTTTGTGGTGGTGAAGCACAATTGGAAGTGACAACTAACTACTCCGGTATAGGCGCACTTAGTTATGCCTGGACACCAAGTGCAGGTTTAAACTTGTCGAACATTGCCAATCCAAAAGCAAGTGTGAGTACTCCAACAGCATTCTCTGTAGTGGTGACCACACCAAATGGATGTAAAGCATATGATACAGTAAATGTATTGGTAGGTACATTAAAAGCCGATGCAGGTCCGGATAAAACAATTACATGCGGAGGACAAGGACAATTGGAAGTAACAACAAATTTTACCGGAACAGGCTCGTTGACATATGCATGGACACCATCTTCCGGTTTGAATTTATCTAATATTTATAATCCGATTGTAAGTGTTGCACAAACAACAACATTTGTTGTGAAGACACAATCGGGTAATGGTTGTGTTGCCTATGATACAATTGAAGTTGTTGTAAATCCATTAACAGTAAATGTTGGTTTGGATAAATTATTAAGTTGTGGAAAAAGCATACAATTGGATAGTGCGTTAACCAACTATAATGGAAATGGAACATTGACTTATTCCTGGTCACCGAAAATAGGATTGAGTGCCTCCAATATTGCAAATCCTGTAACAACAAAAGGCGGATTAACTTACACGCTCTCCGTATTTTCACCTTTTGGAGCATGTAAAGCAACCGACCAGGTGAAAGTAGATTATATTCCTTTGGTAGGAACAGATATTTGTATTGTTGCATTGGACAGCACCAATAAAAATGTGGTGGTATGGCCAAAAGCAATAGAAGGTGCGATAGATTCATTCTTGGTGTATAAAGAAACAGCAGTTGTGGGTACGTATGCAAAAATTGGAAGTGTTTCAAAAAATGCGCCTACACAATTCAGAGATGTAAATTCACAGCCGGATTTAAAATCAGCGAAATACAAAATTTCGATGAAAGATACATGTGGTGTGGAAACAGCAATGAGTGATGCACATACCACCATGTATTTAACGGTAACAAAAGGTACAGGCAGTGACTTGAATCTGAAATGGACAAAATATGAAGGTGTGAATGTATCATCTTATATCATCTATAGAGGAATATCCAAAACAAATTTGCAATTTATTGGTTCAACAGCCGGAGCAAATGATACGTATACCGATAGCGGAGTTCCAGCAGGAACACTATACTATCAAATTGAATTTACCAACCTTGCTACATGTAACTCTACGAATCCATTGAAAAAATCACGCTCCAATATCGCAAGCAGCAGCCCTATTGGTATCTATGAATATGAGAATAACTTTTCATTCACTGTTTATCCAAACCCTGTGAATGAATTGTTGACAATAAATGTGGATTTGGCAACTAGTAAAAACATAACGTTAAACATTTACAACTCGCTTGGAGCATTGGTGAGAACACAAGTGATGGAGCACAATACACAGCAATTAAATGTGAGTGATTTGACGAGTGGATTCTACATTGTTGAATTAAAAACATCCAGTGGCTCTTCCAAACAGAAACTGACCATTCAAAGATGATAACAGAAAAATAGTTAAAACAAAAAGGAGCAACTGGAAAGTTGCTCCTTTTTTTGTTAAATGATTGTGGAAGAAGATGGGCATGAAATTAGAATAAAAATAATTACATTTAACCCAACAGAAATGATACAAAAACAGATATGAAAACAACTAGTATAATTGCAGGCCTTTTGATCGCGCTATCTTTTTCTTCCTGTGCACCACATGTTGATTGTGGCTTGAGTGGTAAACCACCGAAGGTGATGTCAAAAAGATACAAAGCAGCGCTTAGGGAACGAGATACCTTGTGTAATCAGTTAAACAATAAAAAACTGGAACTGGAAGCACAAAAGAAAAAATACGATGAGCTGAAATCTGCTTCCGGAAATACAGTGGCAATGTTGAGTAGTGATTTGGAGAAAAAACAAAAAGAATTGCAAAACAAAGAAAATGCATTGCAAGAGCGGGAGAAAAATGTGCAGAACCTGGGTGAGCGTTTAAAAAATTTAGAAAGTATTATCCGCAAACAGGATTCTGTTATGAATCGTTTGACAGGGACGGTGAAAGATGCATTATTGGGTTTCAATCCGGATGAGTTAACGGTAAGCATGCACGATGGAAAAGTATATGTATCCATGTCTGATAAATTACTTTTCAAATCGGGAAGTGCGGATGTGGAGAGTAAAGGAAAAACAGCATTGGAAAAATTAGCCGCTGTTTTAAACAAAAACCCGGATGTAGCAATTGCTATTGAAGGTCATACGGATAATGTACCTATCAAAACAAGTCAGTATGCCGACAACTGGGATTTGAGTACAGCGCGTGCAACAAACGTAGTACGTTTATTAACCACAGCTTATAAAATGGATCCGCATCGGTTGACAGCCGCAGGCAGAGGAGAGTTTTTCCCGATAGGAGATAATACAACTACGGAGGGAAAAGCGAAAAATAGAAGAACAGAAATTATTTTATCACCAAAGCTGGATGAATTGATGAAAGTGATTTCGAAATAAAATGAATGCTCTTTGTAAGTGTCAAAAAGACGGGATTGGTGATCCCGTCTTTTTTATTGAATCAATTAGACTAATTTATTCCGTTGCCTTTTTAATCTATAAATCGCCGCAATTTTTTGATGAATAGCAGTTGCTCTTCACAACCCTAACTCATCCGCACTTGGTCCGTAACTGCCTGGAATTGATATATTCAAAAGACGCAAGTATACGCCTAATTGTGCACGATGATGTACGATCTGGCAATATACCATACGGATTACTTCTGCTTTTGAAGATTTATTTAATATTTGTTCTCCATTGCTAAGCGTCCAATCAGGTATTAAATCTGCATCTGATGCTTTTTCCAAATGAGCTTTTCCATCCGCTAGTGCTTTTTCAAAGTAGGTCATTAAATCGGTTGTTGTGTTAAGTGTTACCGGATTATAGGGATTACTTGCAAAATCTAACCCGGAGGTTGTCAGCGTCATGGTCACCCATTCCGGTAACTCTGCAATATGTGTCGCTAATTTTTGAATGTTCATACTTTTTGCATGCGGTTTCCAGTCAAATTTATCCGTTGGAACGATAGCTAACATTTTACGGGTTGTTTTACTTTCCTGCTCCAGTTCCTTTAGTAAAGATTGAATCTGACTATTGGTTGTCTTTTGTTTTTCGGCTCTTTGCATTGTTTCCATGTTTTCGTTTTTTTATGATTATAAAACAAAAATAGGGTGGGGTTCTGACAACCTTATGGCAGGGTGAAAAGCAATTTCTTTTTTTATCCATAATATTCTGGAAATGATATCATAACATTACAAAACCACCTTTGTTAACCTAAAATCACAAACATGAAGCGAATTTTACACGCATTAACCACTTTATGTATACTTAGTATTTCCATAACGGAAGCAATAGCGCAAACAAAGGTGTCTTTTATTCCAGAAATAACATTAATAGGAAATAATGAAGAAATCCCGGACGGGGATACATTGCCCATTACCAAAAATAATACGCATTTTGGCAATGTGGGATTGACAACCAAGGTCATCAAAGAATTTATTATTGAAAATGATGGCCCGTCTCCGCTTATTGTAAGTGACATTAGTTTTTCAGGCGAAAATGCAAGTGAGTTCAGATTATCTGAAACACCTACCTTTCCTATTAATATTGAATCCAACCAACACTATAAAATTCAAGTGGTCTTTGCACCAACTTTTGGAGGAACGCGTTCTGCGTTTT
>DASRRA010000416.1:0-4298 GCA_035696085.1 Bacteroidia bacterium
GATCCCCGTAATGTAAAAACAGGAATTTATGAATGCATCATTGACGGTGTGGATCCGAAAGAAATCATTTTGCAAACAGAAACGCCGAATTTGTTTTTGTTGCCTGCACATATTGACCTCGTAGGAGCGGAGATTGAAATGATCAATTTGCCAAACCGTGAGAAGATGATGAAAAAATCATTGGAGAAAATCAAGAATGAATATGATTTTATCATCATTGACTGCTCACCATCTTTAGGTTTGATTACCGTAAATGCATTGTCAGCAGCAGACTCGGTACTTATCCCGGTTCAATGCGAATACTTTGCCTTGGAAGGATTAGGAAAATTGCTGAACACCATAAAAATTGTTCAATCACGCCTGAATACAGAATTAGCGATAGAAGGAATTTTGTTGACTATGTACGATATGCGTTTACGCTTGAGTAACCAGGTAGTGGAAGAAGTAAAAACACATTTCCAGCAAATGGTTTTTGATACCATCATTCAGCGTAATACAAAACTGGGCGAGGCACCAAGTTTTGGACAAAGCATTATTATGCACGATGCAAGCGGAAAAGGAGCGATAAACTATTTGAATCTTGCTCGTGAAATTTTACAAAAAAATGGATTAACACGCATCAATGACTCGGATAAATTTATTCCTGTAGAAGAAGAAGAGGAAGAAGAAGGGGAACAAAGCAATTAATGTTCCAATGCAGGAATCAGCCAAAGACCAATTTATAAATCAATTTTAATTAATTAAAATTATACAATGTCGACAAAAAGAAGCGCATTAGGCAAAGGATTAGGAGCATTATTGGAAAATTCCAATACGGATATTACCAGCAAAAAACTGGAAGGGGATACGAAAGTAGTAGGAGCCGTTGCAAATATTGAAATAGCAAGCATTGAAACAAATCCGTTTCAGCCAAGAACAAATTTTGAAGAAGATGCATTGAATGAATTAGCAGCTTCCATCAAAGAACATGGCATTATTCAACCTATCACGGTTCGTAAATTAGGATATGATAAGTATCAGCTTATTTCCGGTGAAAGAAGATTTCGTGCTTCTCAATTAGCCGGTTTAACAAGTGTACCAGCATATATTCGTATTGCGAATGATCAGGCAATGTTAGAAATGGCGCTTGTTGAGAACATTCAGCGCGAAGAGTTGGATGCAATAGAAGTTGCCATCAGCTACAAACGCTTGATTGATGAGTGCAGTCTTACACAGGAACAGCTTTCACAAAAAGTAAGTAAACAACGTTCTACCATTACCAACTACTTACGATTATTAAAATTACCGGTTGAAATCCAATTGGCTATTCGCAATAGAGATATTACAATGGGACATGCGCGTGCGTTGATCAACATTGATGATTCCGACAAACAAATTGATATCTATAATCAAATTGTTTTGAAAAATCTATCTGTTCGTGAAGTGGAGGATTTAGCAAGAGGTGTGAAGACAGAAGCGCAACCTTCGGCAACAAAAAATGCGGCAGATAAAAAATCGAAAGGCGTATTAAGTGTTGAGCAACAAGCGATGGTTGAAGATTTAAGAGCGGTATTTAATACGAAAGTACAAATCAATAAAGAAGAGAATGGGAAAGGAAAAATCGTTATCCCATTTAAATCGGATGTGGATTTAAAACGTATTTTAGATTTACTAGATGCATAAAAAAGAAAAATACGGGTTTAACAAAACACGGTTTTACATTTTTGTGCTTTGTGCTGTGCTTTTCATTGTAAAGGTACAGGCGCAAGTGGGCGATACTGCGAAAATAATGTCAACGAAAGATACGGTCATTCTTAAAAAAGCAGTTGTATATCACTCGCCCAGGAAAGCTGCATTATACTCCACCGTGCTTCCCGGTTTAGGACAAGCATACAATAAGAAATATTGGAAAATCCCGGTTCTTTATTGTGCAGCCGGAGGATTGGCTTATTCTATCATTTATTGGCAAAGAACCTATATTGAATTTCGTACGGCCTATCGTATTCGTGTCGACACCGTTTCTACTACATTTGATGAATTTGTAGGAGTATACAATGATGCACAATTGCTGTCAGCTACACAAATAGCCCATAGATACAGAGACCTTTCTGTTTTTGGAACTGTGCTTTTGTATGTATTGAATATAGTTGATGCCAGTGTAGATGCTCATTTATATAATTTTGATGTAAGTGATAATTTATCGTTAAACATACAACCAACTTTTATAACAACTGTCGGCTTGAACAGCCCAAGAACAAACATTACAGGTGTATCATTACATCTCACTTTTTAAACTTAATTATATGAATATAGCTTTAATTGGATATGGTAAAATGGGGAAAGAGATTGAACAAATTGCGCTTTCCCGTGGACATAAAATCGCGTTGATCGTAGATGCACACAATGCAACAACCTATACACTTGATGAATTAAAAAAGGCGGATGTAGCAATAGAATTCAGTACGCCGGATTCGGCACTTGGAAATATTTACAAATGCTTTGAAGCAGGAGTTCCCATCGTAGTTGGAACAACAGGCTGGCTGGACAAGCTGGAAGAAGTAAAAAAGAAATGCACGGATAAAAAACAGACCTTATTTTACACGTCTAATTACAGTATTGGTGTAAATTTATTTTTTAAACTGAATCAGCAATTGGCGAAATTGATGAATAATCACAAAGAATACAATGTTCACATGGAAGAAATTCATCACGTACACAAACTGGATTCACCAAGCGGAACAGCTATATCCCTGGCCAACCAGGTGATTGCAAATGTGGACGAAAAGAAAAAATGGGTGAACGCAACTACTGCTGATAGAAATGAATTGGGTATTGTGTCAAAACGTTTGGATGAAGTACCTGGAACGCATACCGTTACCTATGCTTCTTCCATTGACGAGATCAGCATCACGCATATTGCACATAACCGCAAAGGCTTTGCGCTGGGAGCGGTAGTAGCAGCAGAATGGGTGCATGATAAGAAAGGGGTATTTGGAATGGAGCAATTAATGAGTGATATTTAAGATCGATCTACCTAAGCTGAAGCTTCGGGCGGACGAAGATTTAACAAACGTTATAAAAAATTTTACAATATAAATCATCAAGCTACGTATTGCAACGCTAACTAAAACAACATTATGAGCGGATCTTTCATTTTTTTAATTGCTTACACGGTAACAACAATGATAGGCTTATGGAAATTGTTTCCATTGGCAGGAGAAAAGAGCTGGAAGGCCTTTGTGCCTTTTTATCATTTTATTGTATGGCTAAAAATAATTAAAAAGCCATGGTGGTGGATCTTCCTTATTCTTACACCGGGTGTTAACTTTTTGATGACAGCCATCATGTACTTGCTAACCGCTAAGGCTTACGATAGAAAATCCATTAGCGACCAGATACTTGCTTTTTTTATCGGTTTTATTTACCTGCCGTATATTGCTTTTCAGGGAAATTTAAAATATGTTGGACCGGAGGATCCAAGTAAAAGGAAGCAGTCGTGGGCGCGTGAATGGACAGAAGCAATTGTGTTTGCTGTCGTCGCCGCAACGGTAATCCGCACGTTTTTCTTTGAAGCATTTACGATTCCAACATCGTCGCTTGAAAAATCAATGATGGTTGGTGATTATTTATTTGTAAGTAAAATAAGTTATGGAGCAAAGATTCCGAATACACCATTATCCTTTCCATTTGTACATCATACACTTCCATTTACCGAGAACACAAAATCCTATATCGAATCCTTTAAATTTCCTTATTTCCGCTTACCGGGATTAGGACATGTAAAGAACAATGATATTGTGGTATTCAATTATCCGGATGGAGACACTGTGGCATTGAACGCACAGAATGCAAGCTATTATGCGCTAGTCCGAGAGTACGGGCATGATAAAGTTTGGGATCGGAGTATGGTCAATACTGAAACAGGAAAAGAGGCATTCGGGGAAATTAGATACAGACCGGTTGACAAGCGGGAAAATTACGTGAAACGTTGTGTTGGAATCCCGGGAGATACTATTGCCATCAAAAACAGAGATTTATTTGTGAATGGAAAACCTGCTTACAAAGCTGAAACCATGCAATTCTTGTATAAGGTAACAATAGATCAGGATAAATTTGCAAATGCAGATATCGAAAAACTAGATATTACGGATGATAATGTATACGGACGTATTAAAGACAGTTCTGGTTTTAGCATTTATCAGGTAAATATTCCGTTTAATCGCCTGGAGCAAGTAAGATCACTTCCTTATGTCAAGTCCATCACCCCTATTATGGATAGTGCCGGTCAAATTCACCTGGATGTATTCCCACATAACAGA